>JAHYJQ010000231.1 GCA_019429025.1 Trueperaceae bacterium
GGAACCCACGGAAGCGCCCCCCGGCTTGAGGCCGAGGGGCTACACCTTGCGTTCTAGACGCCGTTCCTGATGGTGGGTCGTGTAGGACTCGAACCTACAACCCGCTGATTAAGAGTCAGCTGCTCTGCCAGTTGAGCTAACGACCCGTGCCCACCGGAAAAGAAGTGTACGCGGCGCGAGCCGGGAGGGTCAACCGGCGCCGGGGCGCTTCGTGCCGCATCAACCGTACGTCTCGAATGCGTTGCTCTCCATCGTCAACAGCCGCAGCAGCTTCGGATGCACGAACAGCGTCTGGCGCCCCGCGGGTTGCACCCGGAGAACACCGATCTCGGCGAGCTCGTGGAGGCGCTTCGAGGCCGTCTGGCGCCTCGCGATGCCGCGCTCCACGACGTCGGCGATCCGGCAGTAGGGTCGCTCGAAGACGAGGGACAGGAGGTCGTGGGCCTCCACGCGGGGGAGAGCCTGGCGCACGTACGCCGCGGTGTGGCCGTGTAGGTCGCGGATCGCGGCGATCTTGGCCAGCGTCCAGGTGGCGGTCGATTCGACGGCGTCGAGCATGAACAGGGTCCAGGGCTCCCAGGCGCCCTCGGCGGTCACCCCGAGGAGCCGTTCGTAGTACGTGGCCTTGTGGGCGATGACATGACGGCTGAGGTAGAGGATGGGCGCGCCCAACAGGCCGCGCTCGACCAGGAAGAGGATGTTGAGGATGCGGCCGGTGCGACCGTTGCCGTCCGAGAAGGGGTGGATGGCCTCGAACTGGTAGTGCCCGACTGCCATGCGGATGAGCGGATCCAGGCCGTCGTCCGCGTGCATGAACCTCTCCCAGTCGGCGAGCAGCTCTCGGAGCACCTCCTCGCCGGCCGGTGGCGTGTAGATCGTGGCACCGGTGTGATCGTTGCGCAAGACGGTTCCGGGATGCCTGCGAACGCGCGTCTCGACGCCCTTGATCCGCGTCGCGATCGCCTCGGCCGTGCGCGTGCCCAACGGCAGCGAAGAGAGGGATCGGTAACCCTCCAGGAGCGCTTCGCGATAGCGCAGGGCCTCTCGGGTGGCGGGATCCGTCGCGGATCCCGTGGGCAGTGACCGGAAGAGCTCGTCCGCGGTGGTGACGACGTTCTCGATCTCCGAGCTCGCGCGGGCCTCGAGGAGCGGTAGGGCCGTGATGAGCATGGCCTGGTTCGGGATCAGGCCCGCCGCCTGCTTCAGCTCGGCGAGCGCGGCGCGCGCAGCGATGGCGCTTCGGAGGACGGCACGCGACTCCAGGTCCGTGTCCGGCGGAAGGGTCGGCAGGGCGTCGTAAGGGTCGTCTGCGCGCCAGTTGGAGGGTTGCGGGGTGTCGTTGTGCGGCGGACCTGCCATGACGTCAGCTTATGTCGACGCCATCGACATGTCGACCCGACGTGTCGACGATTTCCGTGTTTCGTCGACACGTCCGGTCTGCGACGAGCACCGCGCCGAACTGGCGCCGAGCCTCAGTTCAGCCCGTACTGCGCCCGCAACTCGCGCATGATGCGCTCCGCGAGCTCGGTGGCGCCGTCGGTGCGCTGGATGACCACCTGCGTCCGGCCCGTTCCCGCGGGCGCGACCACCACGCTGACGAACTCGGTGCGCGTCGTCATGCGCCGGAAGAAGCCGCCGGGGACGCTGACCTGCGTCTCGGCCCGGACGAAGCCGCCCATGGTGTCGGCCTGCGTGATCATCCAGCCGGTGGAGTCGTCGAGGCCGGGTGAGGTGGAGATCGCCTGGATGACGCTGCCGGCGACGTCGATCGGCTCGGCGGCGAAGAAGATGGGGTCGGGGGCGGGCACCACCGTGGGACCCGGCGCGCAGGCGGCGAGCAGCAGCAGGGGGACGGCCAACAACAGAACGGTTCTTGGCATCGCGATCACCTCACCCCTACGGTAGCAGCGGGGCGTGAGAGATCGCCGACCGCGCCGGCGGGCTTACGCTGGCCTCCTCATGGGAACGCGCCCGCGCCGCGCCGCAGCGAGCCTCGCCGCCGCCCTGGTGGCGCTGGCGGTCGTCGCGGCCGCCTGGGCGCAGCCGGCCGTTCCCACCCCCGACCACGTCCTCGACGTCCTCACCTTCAACGCCGCGCTGCTCCCCGAGCTGGCCGCCAGCACGCGGCAGAGCGAGCGCGCCGCGCGCATGGCGCCGCACCTCGTCGGCTACGACGTGCTGGTGCTGCAGGAAGTGTTCATCAACCGCCACCGCGAGGCGCTGCTCGCCGAGCTGGCCGACGCGTACCCCTACCGCACGGCGCTCGTGGGGGCGGACGGCGCCCGCGACCTGCCCTGGCGGCAGGACGGCGGCACCGTCATCCTGAGCCGCTGGCCGATCGAGCGCGAGGCGCAGCTGCTCTTCGACGACGTGTGCAGCGGGTCGGACTGCCTCGCCGACAAGGGCGTGGCGTACGCCGCCATCCGCAAGGGCACGCGCGTCTACCACGTGTTCGCCACCCACGCGCAGTCGGTGTACGGCCGCGACCCGCCGGCGGTGCGCGCCGCGCAGTTCGCCCTGTTGCGGGCCTTCGTCGACGCGCAGGGGATCCCGGCCGACGAGCCGGTGATCGTCGCCGGCGACCTCAACGTCGACGCCCACACGCCCGAGCTCGACGCCATGCTGGACGCCCTGCGGGCCGCCTGGCCGCCGCTCGTCGGGGACGGCCGCTACACCTGGGATCCGGTGGCGAACGCCCTCGCCGAGGGCGGCCGGGAGTGGCTCGACTACGTGCTCGTCTCCCTCGACCACGCGCAGCCCGCGCGCGCCTGGAACCGGGCGCTGCCGCTGCGCGACGGCGGCCTCGACCTGTCGGACCACTTCGCCGTGTGGGGGCGCGTGATCATGCCGGCGCCCTGAGACCCGCCACCGTCGCACCGCCATCCGTGTTAACTTCTTCACCAACCCCTCGCCAGGCCGGTCGTGTCGCTTCGGACCTACCGCTGGCGTAGGTGGACGCTCGTCGCGGCACATCTTCCGCGACCGAACTCTCGGAGGGATCGACCATGAACAACCGCACTTGGATCGCCGGCGCGCTCATCGCGCTGCTGGTGACGTTCGGCGCCGTGCAGGCGCAGAACGACCGCCTCATCATCGGCGCGACCGCCGAGGTGTCGGGCTTCGACCCGCGCACCGCCACCGACGTGCCCTCGTTCGAGCGCATCAACGTCATCATGGAGCCGCTCGTCGTCTTCGACCGCGGCCTCGGCCTGCAGCCGCGCCTCGCCACCAGCTGGGAGCTCGCGGACGACCTCAGCTCGATCACCTTCAACCTGCGCGAGGGCGTGACCTGGCACGACGGCAGCCCCTTCACCGCCGCCGACGTGCGCTTCACCTTCGAGACGGTGCTCGATCCCGACTTCGGGGCGATCAACCGCTCGCTGTACACGGCGATCGCCAGCATCGACACGCCCGACGACCTCACGGTGGTGTTCAACCTGAGCGACCCGAACGCCTTCCTGGTCAACAACATCGCGCGCATGCCGATCGTGCAGGACGGCGTCGACGCGACCGAGGCCAACCAGCGCCCCATCGGCACGGGCCCGTACAAGTTCGTGTCGCAGGTGCGGGACGACCGCCTCATCCTCGAGCGCTTCGACGACTACTGGGGCGGCGCCGGCCAGATCCCGACGATCGAGTTCCGCGTCATCCCCGAGGCGTCCACCCGCCTGCTGTCGCTCGAGGCCGGCGAGGTCGACATGACCCAGGGCCAGCTCCCGACCACGGAGCTCGACCGCCTCGAGGACGATCCTTCGCTGGTCCTCGAACGCACCCCGGGCGCCGGCTACACCTACCTCGCCTTCAACACGCGCTCCGAGCCCCTGAATGACGTGCGCGTGCGCCAGGCGCTCAACCACCTGATCCCGCGCCAGGCGATCGTCGACCGCGTCATGGCCGGCAACGCCTTCCCCGGCATCAGCATGCTGCTCCCGACCATGCCCTGGTTCAACCCCGACGTGCGCCGCTACGACTACGACCCCGAGCTCGCGCGCCTGCTGCTGCAGCAGGCCGGCGTCGACTTCGATCGGCCGCTGCGCCTGTTCACCAACGAGAACAACCCGGCCCGGGTGCTGATCCTCGAGATCCTCGAGTTCGAGTTCGCGCAGATCGGCCTCACCCTCGAGGTCCGTGCCGAGGAGTTCGGCGCCTTCATCGCGCGCGTCCAGCAGACCGACGACTACGACATGTTCATCCTCGGCTGGGGCGGCCAGCTCGACCCCGACCGCGCCACGGTGCGGCAGTTCCACTCCGGCGAGCTCGGCTCCTCGAACTACGCGTACTACGCCAACCCGCGCGTCGACGAGCTCCTCGAGCTCGGTCGCCGCACCGACCCGGCCTCGCCCGAGTCCGTCGCGATCTACCAGGAGGCCTCGGCCATCGTCGTCGAGGAGTCGCCGTACGCGTTCATCTTCTACACGGAGGAGACCGCGCTGTACCAGCCGTGGATCGGCGGCTACGCCGTTCACCCGTACTCGGCGAACACCTACCAGGACCTGCATCTGGTCAGCAAGAACCGCTGACCGCGAGCCCTAGCCAAGCAGGCCGCCCCCGGACGCGAATCCGGGGGCGGCCTGCTTGCGTGTGCGGACGTCGCCCTACCGCGTCGTGCCGAGCTGGAGCCCGACGACCAGCGGGTCGTGGTCCGACGAGCGGAACGCGTCGGGCGCGTACAGCAGCGCGTCCTGGCGATCGCTCTTGTACTCGAGGTCGTAGTCCAGCACGTTCGGCTCGTCCGCGTTGACGTGCCAGGCGGCCGCGCCGGTCACCTGGGCCGCCAGCGAGGGCGAGGCCAGCGCGTAGTCGAGCGTGCCCCACTGGCCGTCGAACCCGTAGGTGTAGGCCGCGTCGCCCCGGTACCGGCGCACGAGGTCGACGTACCCGGCGGCCTCGAGCAGCGTGACCGGGTCCTCGCGGGCGTAGGCGTTGAGGTCGCCGAGGACGAGCACGTCCGGGTCGCCGGTGCCGGTGGGGTCGCTCGCGAGCCACGCGGCCAGCTGCGCGGCCGCCGCGGTGCGCACGGCGTTGCACTCGCCCTGCCCGTCGCCCACGTCGGGGGCGTCGCAGGCGCTGCCCTTGCTTTTCAGGTGGGTGACGGCCGCCACGAAGATCGCGCCGTCCGAGGTCTGCGCGAACGCCTGCGCCAGCGCGGGCCGGTTGCGCGGGGCGCGGTCGCCGCCGGTCACGAACGCGGGCGTGGCGAGGGCGGCGGTGACACCGACCGGCGTGACGCGCGCGGGCCGGTAGAGCAGGGCGACCTTGATCGCGTCGCTCCCGAGCGCGTCGACCACGCCCGTGCCGGCGTCGGCATCCACGTACGCCCAGACGCCCGCGCCCGCGACCGCGTTGAGGCGGCCGACGAGGTCGGCCAGCGCGCTGTCGTCGCCGTAGCCATC
>JAHYJQ010000232.1 GCA_019429025.1 Trueperaceae bacterium
CCCCGCAAGACGGGGGGGAGTTGCTACTCGACGTTCCGCTCGTCGGCAGCGTCGACGTCGCGCACCAGGCGCTGTGGCTCTCGACCACGCTGATCGCCTTCGTCGACGGCTTCAACCCCTGCTCGCTGTGGGTGCTGGCGCTGCTGCTGGCGGTGGTCGTCAACACCCGCTCGCGACGGCGCGTGCTGCTCGTCGGCTTCACCTTCCTGCTGGTCACGGCCCTGACGTACGGGCTCTTCATCGTGGGCCTGTTCAGCATCTTCAGCTACATCGCCTTCCTCACCTGGATCCGGGTCCTGGTCGCCACCCTTGCGCTCGGCTTCGCGTTGATCAACATCAAGGACTACTTCGCGTACAAGCGCGGCCTCAGCCTCACGATCGACGACGCCCAGAAGCCCGGCATCTACAAGCGCATCCGGGGGATCATGCGGGCCGAGGCGTCCCTGCCCGCCACCCTCTCCGCGACCGCCGGCATGGCGCTCGGGATCACACTGGTCGAGCTCCCCTGCACGGCCGGGCTGCCGGTCTTGTGGACGACGCTGTTGACGGGCGCCGGCATCGGCGCCGGCGGCTTCGCCCTGCTGCTCGCGCTCTACATCCTGGTGTACCTGTCGATCGAGTTGGTCATCTTCGGCGCCGTGGTCGTCACCATGCGGGCCTCGCGGCTCGAGGAGCGCGAGGGCCGCGTCCTCAAGCTCGTCGGCGGCGCGGTCATGCTGGCGCTTGCGCTCGTGCTGCTGTTCTGGCCCACCCTGCTCGAGTCCATCGGCGGCACCCTCGCCGTGTTCGGCGTCGCGATCGGTGGGTCGTTCGCGATCGTGCTCCTGCACCGCTTCATCCATCCGGCCTCGAGTCCCTGGGGGTCGCCGCCCGGGCCGGCCTGACCGGCGTCACTGCGACCACCGCGCAACGCATGACGTCTGATCGTTCGGCCTAGGCCGGCGGGCGGGCGCCCGCGCCGGTGTAGGCGACGGCCTACGACGCGTTCTGCACGCCTCACCTCGGCCGAGTCAGTCTCCCGACAGAGTTCCGTCAGGGTTTCGGAAGCCGCGATGCCGCAACCTGTGGGTCAACCGAAGCCGCAGACAGCGGCGGGCCTTCTCCGGAGGCGATGAAACCTGATCCCGTATTCGGGCGCTTGGGACGGGTGGAGCCAGTAGCGCGACCGGCCGGACGATCCGGAGGAAGCCATGGAACGTCATCCGATCATCCGTAAGCTCGTCATCCTGATGCTGGCGCTCGGCCTGGTGTTCGCACTGGGCGCGTGCGGCGGCCTCACCGACGCCGATGCGCTCTTCGAGGACGCGGAGCAGATCGAGACGATCACCGAGGAGCCCGCCGGCGGCGAGGAGCCCGGGACGCAGCCCGCCGAGGAAGAAAGCGGCGCGGTGGACGAGGGTGAAGCCGGCGGCGAGGGCGCAGGCGGCGAAGAGGGCGAAGGCGCCGGTGACGGCGAAGAGGGCGAAGGCGACGGCGAAGGCGAATCCAGCGACGAGGGTGGACAGCCGCTTGTCGACGACGAGCCCGCGCCGGCCGATGGCGACCTCAGCGGCGCCGACCTGGAGAACGCGCGACTCGAGGGCGACTTCAGCGACTTCAGCTTCGCAAATGCCAACCTCCGCGGCGCACGGCTCGCCGGCGTGTTCGACGGGGCCGACTTCACCGGCGCCGACCTCACCGGCGCACGGCTCCACGGCAGCTCGTTCGTCGGCGCGATCTTCTACGGCGCCAAGCTCACCGATGCGGCGATGTCGGGTACCGACTTCACCGGCGCCGACCTGCGGTTCGCCGACCTCACCCGCGCGTTCAAGCCGGGCGACAGCGTCACGCTGGTGGACGCGCTCCTCGAGTTCGCCACCTGGATCGACGGCACGACCGTGTGCGCCGAGGGCTCGGTGGAGAGCTGCGAGATCCCCTGATCCCCAACGGTCGTTGGTGGTCGAGCGGTCGGGCGCCCAGGCGCCCGACCGCGACTCGTGGGTCGTAGGCGGAGCCCCCGGTTGCTGGTCGTGTCGGCGACGCCGGTCGCGGCCCGCGCGCCGAGCCCTCGTGGGACCGTCGATGGCGACGGGTATACTTGCCTGAAGACGAGGTGACGCATGATGACCCGCACGCTGTTGTTGCTGGTCGCGTCGGCGTCTCTGGTCGCGGCCTGCGCGCCGAATCTGCACGGGGCCGTCGACCGCGACAGGCTCCACGCCATCGTCGAGCGCGACGCGATCCTTTTCGAAACCGACGCCATTCCTGAAGCCATGGTCGTCCGCGTGGCAAGCAAGCGCGTGGTGATCGTGGGCGAGTACCACGACATCACGCACCACGAGGCCTTCGTCGGCGAACTCGCGGCGGCGTTACGGCCGCACGGCTTCGGCACAGTTCTGTTGGAGTACCCCCAGGCCGAGAGCTGGCTTCTGGACGCGTACGCCAGCGGTATGGCAGACGCGCTCCTTCCAGGGGCGGAGCGCACCTACGGGACGCTGCTCGAGCGCATCCGGGTGGCCAACGCCGACCTGCCTCCGGAGGAGCGCATCCGCGTCGCCGCGATCGACGTCAATCCCCGCTCCGACGACTTCCTGCCGGCGTTCCGGGGGCTCCTGCATCAGATTGGCCAACCCGAGCCGTTCCTGCAGCTGGTCGCGGCGCTCGAGGTGGGCGGCGATGCGCCCGCCGCGCTGGCCGCGGCGCAGGCCGACCTGGCGGCTGACGAGGGCGCGTACCGTGCGGCCTGGGGCGACGGGCGTTACGACGTCGTTCTCGACGCCCTCGACGGCGAGGCGCGCTCTGCCGAGGTACGCGCGATGCGCGCCGGTGCCGCCCGCGACGAGGCCCGCGAGGCCGCGATGCACGCCATGGTCGACCGCCAGCTCGCGGCGGCCCCCGGCGGCGCCATCGTCAACGTCGGCCTCTACCACGCCCAGAAGACCCGGCAGGACGGCAGCATCGACGTGTGGTTGGCCGAGCGCCTGCGCACGACCAGTGATCACGCGCGCGGCTCCGTGTTCTCGCTCGCGGTGATGCCCGCCCGCGGCGAGGCCGTCATCCGCGGCCGGCCGCGCGCCTTCGATGTCGGCGAGGACTCGCCGGCCAACGAGCTCCTGCGGGTCGTGCAGCGGGTCGCCGAGGGCGCGATCGCCTTCCTCCCACTGCGCGACGCGGCCTTCGCGGAGGAGCGGGTGGTGGTCAACTACCTGCCGAGGCTGCACGTGGGCCCGCCCAAGGCCGCGTTCGACGGCTTCGTGGTGCTGCCGGAGGTCGCGTACGCGGGGCGTTGAGCCGCCGACGAGGCGCACCGCGTTGACGGGATCGCGCGCGACCGGTACGCTTGGGAACGCGTTCGGCCTGGGCGGCTAGCTCAGCGGGAGAGCACTCGCTTCACACGCGAGGGGTCGCAGGTTCAAATCCTGTGCCGCCCACCACGTCCAGGACGCAAGAAGCGCCCCTCGGGAGACCGGGGGGCGCGCCTGTTGACGACAGTTTGACGACAATTGCCCGTAAGGCGACGGGAACCCATGTTGCGCACGCTACTCCGAACCCCACCGGTTCGGCGTGCTCAAGAAGGAACAAAGCGTCGGGTCGCAGCAGTCTGCAGTGAACCATGGGAAGCAGAGCGAGCACTCCGAACGCGGCTGCACGACGCTGCGGGTCGACCAGCTTCCCGGTGGCGGTCGAGCCTCAACGCGATGCTACCGTGCTACCGCAAGCGTTCGCTGACCGTCCGCGCGTCGTGAACGCGTCTCGGTAGGTTCCCACCTCGTGGGTGAACACTTCGTCCGTGTCGATCCAGGCGTCGCCAAGCCGCTGGCGATGAGCGCCCACGCGGCGCTCCTGCAGCCGGAAGACCTCCACGACGTCCGCAGTGGTAGTGACGGAGCGATGGCTTATCTCCGTCTTCGGAGTCGTCACTTCATCTGCGCGCCCAGGACTGTGGACGACGATGCGGCGCACGTGCCGCGCTCACCACACGGGTTCTTCCGCCGCAAGCAGACTCATCAGCTTCGGCGGCGTCGGAAGAGCCCGCGGGCCTTGGGCTTACGGGATCGCCCGCGCTGGCCCTTCCTCGGCCGCGGTGGCCGGACGTCTCGATCGTTGAGGCTGAAGCCACCGGAGACTACCAGGGCAAGCAGGACACCCATGATGGCCGCAGCAATCAGCATCGTTTCCTCCCAAGGAGTGATCGTGCGTCGACCGGTGGCGTCGCCGTCAGGGCCGCTGGGTCAACGAGATCGATCCGGCGATGGGGATGGTGCAGTCGAACGCGGTGTACGCGCCAGCGATCGTGTAGCCGTCCAACTCCGCGAGCCCGTTGAACGGGCATGCCGTGCGGTCGTGAGGGTACAGTTCGACGAACAGGCCCTCGGACTGAATCAGGCCCATGATCGTTCCGGATGTCGTGCCCCAGGTGAAGGTTGCTTCCCACGTGCCCTCGACGATCGCCGCGCCGGTTTGGGTGAGCTCCGCGACGACGGCGCCACGCCCGCCAGCCGTGTCGATGATTCTGCCGGACCATCTTCCGGCGTACGTGGGAGCGTAGCCGCCAACGTTCTCTCGCGGGAGATTGGTGGCGGTGACCGAGAGGGGACCCGCGCCGTCGGGACTCGTAACCGTTAGGGCGTACGCACCGGCCTCGTGGGGGAGCGTGGTCGTCACGATGATCATGTACGTGCCGGGTACGTCGATTCGGACGTCTTCGGCGACGTTGGGGCCGACGCCGAGTGAGTCGTCGACCTCTAGGAGAACGCTGCCGGATGGGGCCAGGAGGACGAGGTAGGCGTCGAAGTCAGCGGACTTCAGGCTGATGCTGACCAGCCCTGGCTGCTGGATGGAGACATGAAAGGCGTGTGCTCTCCGCTCCGCGAAGTAGGGGGGATCTGCTAACCCCAGCGACCCACGAATCACGTCTGCGGCACCCTTGGCTACCTCGCTCGGGGTCGCTGGCGGCTGCTGGGGGGGTCGCGTGCCGACCTGGAGTGCGGGTGCGGGCACATGCTGGGAGATCATCGCGTAGGCGTAGTTGATGGGTCTGAACAGTTCTTGTTGTAGCCCCGCTAGGGAGTCGCGGAGCAGCATGGTCGGGACGCCGATCAGCGTTCCTGCCGCGTCGAACGCGCCTCCACCGGAGTTGCCGGGTGCCATCCTCGCGTCGGTCTTCACCCACGCGTTGCCGCTGCCAACGGTATCTGGACCGAGGAAGCCTGAGACGACACCACCCGTGAACGTGATCGTGTTTCCGGAGACGCCAGGGAAGCCAATGATGAAGACGGAGTCACCCAAGAGCAGGTTCTCGATCGTGCCGATAGGAGCAAAGGTGAAGCGGTGATCGGCCGGAAGCGGGTTTCCCTGTGCATCGGTGATGATTTGCAGG
>JAHYJQ010000233.1 GCA_019429025.1 Trueperaceae bacterium
GGCGCGCGCGCCGGCCAACAGCGCCGCTCCCCGCGGGTCGGCCGCCTCCAGCCACGACAACCCGCGCGCCAACGCCCGCGCGTCGCCGGCCAGGAAGCGCGCCAGCCACGCGTCCGTCGAGGTCATGGCCGGGAGCCTACCACCCGCTCCCCGTGCCGGCCCACGTCGGCCGGCCGCCCCCCTCGTCCGCCCACCACGCCGGCAGGCCCAGCACGGCCTCCATCGCCAGGGCCACGCCGCCCATCGTCACCGCCTCCGGGCCGAAGCGCGAGATCACCACCTCGCAGGGGCCGCGCACCCGGGCCAGCGCCGGCGCGCTCAGCGCGCGCTCGATCGCCGGCAGCAGGTGGGGCGCCACGTGGGTCAGCGAGCCGGCGAGCACCAGCAGCTCCGGGTCGAGGAGGTCGACGACGTCGGCCACGACCCCGCCCAGCAGGATCCCCACCTCCTCGAGCAGGGCGACCGCGCGCGGCTCGCCGGCCGCGGCCGCCGCCGCCACCCCGGCGTAGCCGACGACGCTCAGGCCGCGCTCGCGCAGCTGGGCGACGAGCGCCTTCTCGGAGAGGTACGCCTCGAGGCAGCCGCGATCCCCGCAGCCGCAGGCGCGCCCGCCCGGCACCACCGTCAGGTGGCCGATCTCACCCGCGTACCCGCCGGCTCCGCGCTGCAGCCGGCCGCCGAGGTAGAGCGCGCCCCCCACCCCCGAGTGGCCGGCGATGACGACGAAGTCGTCCGCGTCGCGCGCCGCGCCGAAGAGCTTCTCCGCCAGCGCGGCCGCCTTGGTGTCGTTGTCCACCGCCACCGGTACGCGCCAGCGCTCGGCGAGCCTGGCGCGCAGCGGCACGTCGCGCCAGCCGAGGTTCGGCCCGAAGGCCAGGCGGCCGTCGTGGGCCATGAGGGCCGGGACACCGACGCCGACCGCCCGGACGCCGTCCCAACCGACGCCCACGCCCGCGAGGAGCTCCTCGACGCCCGCGCGGAGCGAGACGATCGCGGCGTCGGGTCCCGCGCCGACCGGGCCCTGCCAGTTGCCGAGCGGCTCGCCCGCCAGCGACGTGGCGAGCAGTCGCACCGCGTCGGGCTCCAGGCGCGCACCGACGAGGAGGCCGGCGTCGCGATCGATGGCGAGGCGCGTCGGCGGGCGCCCGCTGCGCCCCGCCCTCGGCGCCTTGGTCGCCCGCAGCCAGCCGTCCTGGCGCAGCTGCCGCACGACGGCGGACACCGTCGCCGGGTCGAGCCCGGTGGCCTCGACCAGGTCGCCCTGGCTGGCCTCGCCGGCGAGTCGCAGGGCGTGGAACACGCGGGCGACGTTGAGGCGGCGCACGAGCGCGGGGTTGAGCCGCGGGCGGGGCCGCTGCAGCGGGTTCTCGCCATCCGGCAAGGGACCTCGGTCACCTTGACTCGCTTCAAGCATGCTGGTACATTACCACTTAATTAGACACTCGTTCGAACTTCTCCGATGGGACCACCCCACGGCCCGTGAAGCTCGACGACCAGCCGCCCGTCAGCAGCCCGAAGGGGGTCCGCGATGGCGCACGAACCGATCCTCAGCGGCATCGGGCTCAGCAAGTCCTTCGGACCCATCGAGGTCCTGCACGCCGTCGACGTCGACGTGCGCCCCGGCGAGGTGCACGCGCTGGTCGGCGAGAACGGCGCCGGCAAGTCGACCTTGATGAAGTTGCTCTCCGGCTACCACCAGCCCAACGCCGGCGAGGTGGTGCTCGACGGGCGCCCCGTCAGGTTCCCGGACTCCAACGCCGCCGAGGCGGCGGGCATCGTCCTCATCCACCAGGAACTCAACCTCGTGCCCGACCTGACCGTCGAGGAGAACGTCTTCCTCGGCCGCGAGCCGCACCGCTTCGGCCTGGTCGACCGCGGCGCCGCGCGGCGCGCCACCGCCGAGCTGCTCGCCACGCTGCGCACCGAGGTCCCGGTCACCCGGCGGGTGCGCGACCTGTCGGTGTCGCAGGCGCAGATGGTCGAGATCGCCAAGGCCGTGTCGCGCGAGGTGCGCGTCCTGTGCATGGACGAGCCCACCGACGTGCTCACGGGCCGCGAGACCGAGGTCCTCTTCGACCTGGTGCGCCGCCTGACGGCCGACGGCGTCGCCATCCTGTACGTGTCGCACAAGCTCGACGAGATCATGACCATCGCGGATCGCGTCACGATCCTGCGCGACGGCCACAAGATCGGCACCTTCGACGTCGGCGACCTCACGCCGGCCGAGATGGCGCGGCGCATGGTGGGCCGCGAGCTGGCCGACATGTACCCGCCGAAGCCGGCCGTGCCCGACGACGCGCCGGTCGCCCTCGAGATCGAGGGGCTCGACGTCCCCGGTTTCGTCCACGGCGCCAGCCTGCGCGTGCGGCGCGGCGAGGTCCTCGGCATCGCGGGCCTGGTCGGCGCCGGCCGGACGGAGCTGTTCGAGGGCGCGCTCGGGCTGCGGCCCGCACACGGGTCCGTGCGCAAGGACGGACGGCCGGTGCGCTGGCGCCACCCCGAGGACGCCAAGCTCGACCGCGTCGCCTACCTGACCGAGGACCGCAAGGCGAAGGGCCTGCTGCTCGGCAAGAACCTGCGGGAGAACGTGGTGCTGCAGTCGCTCGAGCGTTTCGCGCGGCCCTTCGTGCACCTGCGCGCCGAGCAGCAGGCGCTGGAGGGCGCCGTCGAGGAGTTCGACGTGCGGGTCGCGCGCCTCGACGTCGAGGCTGGGGCGCTGTCCGGCGGCAACCAACAGAAGATCGTGCTGGCCAAGCTCATGCTCACCGAGCCGGACGTCGTCATCCTCGACGAGCCGACCCGCGGCATCGACGTCGGCACCAAGCGCCAGATCTACTTCTACGTCGGCGAGCTGCTTGCCAAGGGGGTTGCCGTCGTGCTCATCTCCAGCGAGCTCCCCGAGGTCCTCGGCCTCGCCCACCGCGTCGTCGTCATGCACGACGGCGCCATCACCGGCACCCTCGACGGCGCCGGCCTCGACGAGGAGACCGTCATGGCCTACGCGACCGGGCTGCGGCGCGATCCGCCCCCCGCGACCCTGGAGAGCCCCCGTGTCCACACCTGAGACCGTCGCCGCCCCGAGCTGGCGCGCCCGCCTACGGCGGGTGCCGTGGCAGCAGCTCACGCCCCTCGCCGGCCTGGTGCTGCTGGTCATCGTCGGCTCGCTGATGCACCCCGCCTTCCTGACGTCCACGAACCTGTTCAACGTGCTCACGCGCTCGGCGTTCATCGGCATCATCGCGGTCGGCGGCACCTTCGTCATCATCGGCGGCGGCATCGACCTGTCGGTGGGCTCGATGGCGGCCTTCCTGTCGGGCGCCATGATCCTGCTGATGAACGCCCTCTACGGCGGCACCATCTCGCCCGTCGGCGTGGTGCTCATCGGCGTCGGCCTGGTGCTGGGCTCCGGCCTGCTGGCGGGCGCCGCCAACGGCCTGGCGATCACCCGCGGACGCATCGAGCCCTTCATCGTCACCCTGGGGACACTGGGCATCTTCCGCTCGCTGGTCACCTACCTGGCCGACGGCGGCACGATCTCGCTCAACTTCGCGCTGCGGGGCGTCTACCGCCCCGTCTTCTACGGCTCGTTCCTGGGCGTGCCGATCCCCGTCTGGGCCTTCGCCGTCGTGGCCGTCCTCGGCGCCATCCTGCTGCACCGCACGCGCTTCGGTCGCTACGTTCGCGCGATCGGCTCCAACCAGGAGGTCGCCCGCTACGCCGCCATCCGCGTCGCCCGCGTCCGCACCCTGACCTACGTCATCCAGGGCCTGTGCGTGGCGATCGCCGTCGTGCTCTACGTGCCCCGCCTCGGCTCCGCGTCCGCCTCGACCGGCATCCTGTGGGAGCTCGAGGCGATCGCCGCCGTCATCATCGGCGGCACCGCCCTCAAGGGCGGCTCGGGGCACATCTGGGGCACCGTCGTCGGCGCCATCATGCTCTCCCTCATCGGCAACGTGCTCAACCTCACGAGCGCGATCAGCGAGTACCTCAACGGCACCGTGCAAGGCCTGATCATCATCGGTGCCGTGTTCCTGCAGCGCGGCCGCCAGGGCCGCTGAGAGGAGGCCGAACCGGACGAACGCGACGCACTCGCGCAGCGAACGCCGGCCCCGACGCCCCCGCGCCGCGGCCCCGACCCCATCCCCGCACCTGCCCCTGGAGGCTCCATGAACCGCACCTTCCGCATCCTCGCCGTCGTCGCCGCCCTGGCGTTCGGCGTCGCCTTCGCCCAGACCTACACGATCGGCGTCTCGATCCCCGCCGCCACCCACGGCTGGACCGGCGGCGTCAACTGGTGGGCCGCCCAGGCGAAGGCCCGCCTCGAGGCCGCCTACCCGAACCTGGAGATCGTCATCAACACCGCCGGCAGCCCCGGCGAGCAGGCCGACGACATCGAGGACCTCATCGCGATCAACCAGATCGACGCCCTGGTCATCCTCCCCTTCGAGTCCGACCCGCTCACCGAGCCGGTCGCCAGCGTCAAGGACCGCGGCATCTTCGTCACGGTCGTCGACCGCGGCCTCTCGCGGCCCGGCATCGAGGACGTCTACGTGGCCGGCAACAACACGGTCATGGGCCAGGTCTCGGCCGAGTACATCATCGAGCGGCTCGGCGGCGAGGGCAAGATCGTCGTGCTGCGCGGCATCCCCACCGCCATCGACAACGAGCGCGTCGACGCCTTCATGGAACTGGTCGCGGAGACCAACATCGAGGTGCTCGACAGCCGCTACGCCAACTGGAACCGCGACGATGGCTTCGTCGTCATGCAGGACTTCCTGACCCGCTTCCCCGAGATCGACGCCGTGTGGGCGCAGGACGACGACATCGCCCTCGGCGTGGTCGAGGCGCTGCGCCAGGCCGGCCGCGAGGACGAGCTGTTCGTCGTCGGCGGCGCCGGCATGAAGGAGATCATCAAGGGCGTCATGGACGGCAACGAGCTGATCCCCGTCAACGTCCTGTACCCGCCCGCCATGATCGCCACGGCCATGGAGGTCACCGCCCTGAAGTTCGTCTCCGACGTGCCGATCCTGGGCCGCTACATCCTCGACAGCCCGCTCATCACGCAGGAGAACGCCGCCGACTACTACTTCCCCGACAGCCCCTTCTGAGCACCTGAAGCAGCGTTGAGGCGGGGCGGCCGCCGGCCCGCTCCGGGCCCCGCGACCGCCCCGCGTCCGTTTCGTCCCGTGCGCGGCGCACCCCAGCACGATGGGGC
>JAHYJQ010000234.1 GCA_019429025.1 Trueperaceae bacterium
CGTGCTGGCCGCGGGGCAGGGGACGCGCATGCGCTCGCGCTGGCCCAAGGTCCTGCACGAGGCCGCCGGCAGGCCGCTGCTCGAGCACGTGCTGCGGGCGGCGCGCGATCTCGACCCCGAGACCGTCGCGGTCGTGGTCGGCCACGGCGCCGACGCCGTGCGGCGGCGCTTCGCGGACGCCGGCGTGACCTTCGTCGACCAGCCGCGCCAGCGCGGGACGGGCGACGCCGTGGCGTGCAGCGCGGCGGCGGTGGCGGCGCGCCCGGGGCCCTTCGTCGTGCTCTCCGGCGACGGCCCGCTGGTCACGCCCGCATCACTGCGGCGCGCGCTGGCGGCCCACACGGCGGCGGGCGGCGAGGGCATGACGCTGCTCACCTACGAGGTGGAGGACCCGAGCGGCCTCGGCCGGGTCGTGCGCGGACCCGACGGCCGCGTGCGCGCGATCGTCGAGGAGCGCGACGCCGACGCCGCCACCCGGGCGTTGCGCGAGGTCAACCCGGGGACGTACGTGTTCGACGACCGCCTGTGGTCGCTCCTCGGCGAACTCGGAGACGACAACGCCGCCGGGGAGGTCTACCTCACCGATCTCGTGGCGGCGTACGTGCGGGCCGGGCTGCCGGTGCGGGCGGAGCGCAGCGACGACGAGACGCGCCTCTTGGTGGGTGTGAACGACAGGGCGCAGTTGGCGCTGGCCGACCGCCTGCTGCGCGACCGCCTGCGGCGCGAGTGGCTGGCGGCGGGCGTGACGATGGTCGACCCCGGTGCCGTCTACCTCGACGACACGGTCGAACTCGCACACGACGTCACGCTGGAGCCCGGGGTGGTGCTGGCCGGCGCGACCCGCGTCGGCGAGGGGGCGACCGTCGGCGCCTACGCCCACCTGACCGACTGCACCGTGGGCGCCGGCGCGCGGGTCGGACCGCACACGGTCGCGACCGGACGCAGCTTCCCGACGCCCACGGACTGACGCGCGACCCCGGCGAGCCGCAGCGGGCGCCAGCGGTTCACCCCGGGTCGCGGCTCAGGCGTCGCGGATCAGCCGCCAGGCGCGCAGGCCCTGGCGGACGCCGGCCGCATGGCTGCCCGCGGCGAAGCGAACGCCCCGCCGGCCGCGCAGGTCGTCGAGCTCGGGGGCGTGGTTGCCGACGACGATCGCGCGGAACGGCCCGGTGAGCATCTCGCGGTCGTTGCCGGAGTCGCCCGCGACCGCGATGCGCTCCTCGGGCACGCCCCAGGCCCGCGCGAGCCAGCGGACCGCCTTGCCCTTGCCCGCCCGCGGCGGCAGCACGTCGATCAGCGTGCCGCGCGAGGCGACCACGGTGGCCTTGAGGCCGGCCTCGCGCAGCGCCTTGCGGGCGCGTTCGGCGATCGCCTGCGCGTCCTCGGCGAAGTAGCTGAGCTTGACCTCGGTGCGCGCCTCGTCCGGCTGCGGCTTCAGGCCGCGCAGCCGGGCGAGCGTCTCCTCGACCTCCTCGCCCTCCCAGCCGGACGCGAGATGGGCGGTCCAGCCGCGCTCGGGGATCCACCGCGGCCCCTCGCCCGTCCCGTCGTGCCGGGCGTAGTGGATGGCGGTGCCCACGTCGCTGATGACCAGGTCTGGTGCCGGCAGGGCGAAGGCGTCGAGGGCCTCCTCGATGAGGGCCAGCGAGCGACCGCTCGCGAGGCCGAGCACCAGGCCGTGGCGGGTGACGTCGTCCGCCAGGCCTGCGAGCGCCTCGTCGTCGTGCTCGCCGTCCTCCTCGATCAGGGTGTGGTCGATGTCGCTGACGAGCCACGGGCGGTCGCCCGCGAGGCGCTCCACGAGAGCGGCGCGCCAGGGGGCGGCGAGCAGCTCCTCGGCTGGACGGCGGACGAGGGGCTCGACCACCTCCTCGAGGTAGCGCTCGGCGTGGGCGGCCCAGGAGAAGTGCGCGCGCACGCCCTCGATGCCGGCACGCGAGTACTTCTCCCACGCGTCCCGGTCGGTGAGCATCAGCCGCAGCGCGGCCTGCATCTCGGCGGTGTCGCGCGCGTCGATGAGCACGCCCGCCCCGGTCGCACCGATGATGTCGCGCGGGCCGCCGTGGCCGGTCGACACGACCGGCAGGCCGGAGGACGCCGCCTCGATGAGCGTGATGCCGAAGTTCTCCACCAGGGCCGGGTTGATGAACACGCCGCCGCTGGCGGCGGCCAGCCGGTAGAGGACCGGGATGTCGACGTCGGGCTCGTGCCGCTTCGGGAGCGCCATCTTGCCGTAGAGGTCGTAGCGGTCGAGCAGCAGCAGCAGCTCCGTGAGCACCTCGCGTTCGTTGTCCTGCATGTCGCGGATGTCCTTGCGGACGCCGGCGAAGACCGCCAGGTTGGCCAGCTTCTGCAGCTCGGGGTCCTCGCCGTAGGCCGTGACGAGGCCCTCGATGTTCTTGCGCTTGTCGGGCCGCGAGATCGCCAGGATCAGCGGCTTCTCGGGGTGCGTGAGGAAGCGGGCGATCTCCTTCCGCATGCGCTCGCGCGCGCGCCGGACGTCGTCCCCCGGGTCGAAGTCCTCCTCCTCGTCGCGCACGTACGGGTAGAAGCGCTTGACGGCGATGCCGGGCGGCAGCACCTCGAAGGTGGCCGACGGCGCGGCGTCGTACAGCTCGTAGCCCTTCTCGACCTCGTGGCGGGTCGAGGCGACGACGATCTCCGCGTCGGCGAGCATGCGCTCCTCGACGTCGATGCGGTGCGACAGGTGGTAGCGCGATTCCATCGCGTCGGGGTCGACCCCGGCGCGGCCCAGCACGTCGCGCTTGTTGCGGCCCAGGCTGTGGCCGGTGAACACCAGGGGCACGCCAAGGCGCGCGGCGAGCTCGTGCGCGACGTGGCCGGCGTCGGCGTAGTGACCGTGGACGAGGTCGGGGAAGCGGCCCTGGTCGCGGAACAGCCGCATCGTGGCCGGCACCAGCTCGTCGAGGTAGGGCCAGAGCGTCTCCTTGCGGCGGTAGCGCTCGCCGCCGCAGCGCAGGCGCACGATGCGGGCGGTGCCGTCCTCGTCGAGCGGCTCGATCGCCCGGTCGTAGTCGGCGGATACGTGGCGGTCGTCGATGCGGCGCGTGATGAGGTCGACCGCGTCGACCTCCGGCCGCCGCGCGAGCGCCTGCGCCAACTCGACGACGTACTTCGTCTGGCCGCCGGTGTCGGCGTCGCGGCCGAGCTCGAGGTCGCGGCCACGGATGAGGCCGTGGACGCTGATCATGACGAGGTACAGGCCGCCGGCCCGGCGCTCGTCGCGGTTGGGTGGGGCGGTGTCGGTCATGCCCGAGGTTACCAGGGGCCCGCGTCGGGGCTGGTTCGGCGCCCGTCGCGCCGCGTCGTCGGCGGCGTCTGACGGGGGCCGAGGCGCGGCCGGCGCGGCGCCACCGGCGCGGCCCCGCAGGCGTGCTAGGCTCTGCGCTCGGAGGACCGCACGATGTCCCTGCTCCACAAGCCACGCGCCGTGCTTGCCCTCGAGGACGGCACCGTCTACTACGGCTACGCCTTCGGCTTCACCGGCCGCACGGTCGGTGAGGTCGTGTTCAACACCTCGATGACGGGGTACCAGGAGATCCTGACCGATCCCTCCTACCACGGGCAGATCGTCACGATGACCTACCCGCACATCGGCAACTACGGCGTGTCGGTGTACGACATGGAGTCCAACCGCCCCTACGCCCGCGGGTTCATCGTGCGCGAGTTCTCGCGCGTGTCCAGCAACCACCGGGCGCATCAGGACCTGGCGTCGTTCATGGAGCAGTACGAGATCGTCGGCATCGAGGGGATCGACACCCGCGCGCTCACGCGGCGGCTGCGCACGGGCGGGGTCGTCAAGGGCGTGATCCACCACGGGGAGGCGGACGAGGCGTTGGAGGCGGAGCTGGTGGCGCGGGCGAAAGCGCACGAGGACATCGACGGCCGCGACATGACGCCCGAGGTGACGACGCCGCTGCCCTACGCCCGGCCGACCTTCCGCGACAACCCGCGGGTCGTCGTCATCGACTTCGGCATCAAGCACTCGATCGTGTACAAGCTCGAGCAGGCCGGCGCCGAGGTCATCGTGGTACCGGCGCAGACGACGCCGGCCCAGATCATGGCGCTGGACCCGTATGGGCTGGTGCTCTCCAACGGCCCCGGCGACCCCGACGGCCCCAAGTACGCCCACGACACGGTGTGGCAGCTGCTCGGGCTCCTGCCGACCTACGGCATCTGCATGGGGCACCAGCTGCTCGGGCTGGCCGTCGGGGGGCGGACGTTCAAGCTGAAGCATGGCCACCACGGGGCCAACACGCCCGTCAAGAACGTGATCACCGGCGAGGTCGAGATCACCAGCCAGAACCACAACTACGCGGTCGACATCGACTCCATCCCTGGCCGCCAGTTCGTCGCCACCCACGTCAACCTCAACGACGGCACGCTCGAGGGCATGGCGCACCAGCGCTACCCGGTGTTCAGCGTGCAGTACCACCCCGAGGCGAGCCCGGGGCCGCACGACGCGAACTACCTCTTCCGACGCTTCATCTCGGAGGTGAACGCCTTCGAGGGCGCGACCGCGGTCCCCGCCGTCAGCCTCGCGGGGCTCTGAGCGATCGCCCCCGCGGCCGGCCCGCGGGCCTCAGCGGCCGTCCGAATCGAGCCACAGCGTCACGGGTCCGTCGCCCACGAGCTCGACGTGCATCGCCCGGCCGAACGCGCCGGTCGCCACCGGCACGTCCGCGCGTCGCAGCCGCTCGACCAGCTCGAGGTAGACGCGCTCGGCGGCGTCGGGCGCGGCCGCGGCGGAGAAGCCCGGGCGCCGCCCGCGGCGCGTGTCGGCGTAGAGGGTGAACTGCGACACGATGAGCAGCCCGCCGCCGGCCGCCACGACGTCGAGGTTCATCTTGCCGGCCGCGTCCGCGAAGATCCGCAGGTCGAGCAGCTTGGCGGCGGCCCAGGCGATCTCGTCGGCAGCGTCTCCGGGGGCGACGCCCACGAGCACCAGCAGGCCGCGCCCGATGCGTCCCACGACCTCACCGGCGTCGGGTCCGTCGGCGCGGCGGACCTCGGCCCGCGTCACGCGCTGCAGCAGCAGCCGCACGCTCAGCCGGCCTCGTCGCCGTCGGGGCGGGCCCCTGCCGCGCCGTCGGCCGTCGCGCCGGCCCCTGCCGCGCCGTCGGCCGTCGCGCCGGCCCCTGCCGC
>JAHYJQ010000235.1 GCA_019429025.1 Trueperaceae bacterium
GAAGGGCTGAGCCGGCCCGTCAGTCCTTCAGCAGCGTGAGCAGCAGGACGGCCTCGCCGACCGCGGTGATCGGTTCGTGCTCGCCGGGCCCCATGCGCATCCAGCCGCCGGGCCCCGCGACGACCTCGTCGCCATCGAGCACGAGCCGTGCCTGACCCGCGAGGACCTGCAGGATGAACGACTTGCTGGCGACCTGGTCCGCGATCTGTTGGCCGTCGGCGCAGGCGAACAGGGTCACCTTCACGTGGTCGTCGTGGTGCAGGAGTTCGCTGACGAGTTCACCGGCGGGAACGGGCGTGAGGCGCTGGACGAGATCCGAGTGGAACACGTACGGACGGTCGTTCGTGGTCGTTGTCATCCTGCACTATGGCACGGCCGGCGCGCGTCGGGCGCACCGCGCGCGCCTACGCCCGCTCGTCCGCCCCGAGCAGCCGCGGCAGGTCGCCGACGCGGCCCACGAGCGCGAAGAGCGCCACGGCGACCGCGAAGAAGAGCACCGAGATCGCCGCCATCACCGGGCTGTAGCCGTACCGCAGGCTGGCGAAGATCTTCACCGGCAGCGTCTCGAAGGTGAAGCCGACGGTCATGTAGGCGATGATGTACTCGTTGAGCGACAGCACGAAGGCGAACACGAAGCCCGCCAGCAGGTAGGGCCGCACGTAGGGGAAGACGATCGTGCGGAACACCGTGCCGCCTGTGGCGCCCATCGTGCGGGCGGCCTCGACGAGCTGCGGATTGAGGTTCTGTAGCCCCACCGTGAGCGTGGCGAGCGGCAGCGTCGTCAGGAACGCACCGTGCGACAGCACGACCGTGTGGGGCCGGCCGTAGCTCTGCAGCACGATCCACAGCGCCAGCGCACCCAGGGCGGTGATCACGGGCGGAAGCGCGAAGGGCGCCAGGCCCATCGCCATGACGACCCTGGCGTACCCGACCCGGTAGCGCCACATGACGTACGACAGCGGCAGCGCGATCGACACGGCGATGAGCGCCGCGAACGTCGCCACCAGCAGGCTGTTGAGGGCCGGCCGGTACCAGCCAGCGTCGGTGAAGGCCGTGCCGTACCAGCGCAGCGAGAACCCCTCGGGTGGGAAGAAGAGCACCTGGCGGGGGTTGAGGCTCACGCCGGCCACGACCACCAGCGGCGCCAGCAGGTACGCCACCACCAGCGCGAACATCGCGCGGCGCAGCCAGCGGCTCATCGGGCGCGCCCCGGGAGCGCGAGGCGCGGCCAGCGACCCGCGCCGAGCGCCACGATCGCCACCGCGACCAGCGAGCTGACCACCAGCAGGACGATGGCCAGGGACGCCGCGAGCGGCAGGTGGTTCTTCATGATCGCCTGGTCGGTGATGTGCACCGGCATCGTCCACTGGGCCGGGCGGCCGAGCGTCTGCGGGATGACGTAGGCGCCGAGGACGAAGATGAACACCAGCGCGCCGGTGGCGGCCACGGCGCGGCGCACCAGGGGGAGCACGACGGTGACGAACCCGGCGAGCGGCGTCGCACCCATCGTGCCGGCGGCCTCGGGCAGCTCCTGGTCGAGGCGCGAGAAGGTGGGGTAGAGCGACAGGATCGCCAGCGGCAGCGCGATGAACACGTAGGCCAGCAGCACCGCCGCCAGCCCGGGGCTCCAGGACGCGGCGCGGTCCATCAGGCCGACCGCGACCAGCAGGTTGGAGATCCCCGACGTGCGCGACAGCAGCAGCGACCAGGCGAACGCGACGATGACCTCGGAGAGCGACAGCGAGGCCAGCACCAGCACGAGGTAGGGCACCTGCCGGGCGCGCGGGCGGCGCGTCAGCAGGTAGGTGAACGGAACCGCCAGCAGCAGCGTCACGAGCGTCGCCGCCAGGGCGAGCACGACGGAGACGGCCAGCCGCTCGAGGTGGAAGGCGTCGAGCGCGCGGGCGTAGTTGTCGGTGACGAACGCGACCTCGAAGAAGCCCGCCTGGATGCGGCGGAAGAACCCCAGCGCCGCGATGATGCCGAGCGGCACCAGGAACAGCACCGTCAGCGCGACGGTCGGCCATGCGAGCAGGACGTGCGGCCAGGGACCGTCGCCGCTTGCCGCGTGAGCGGAAGACGAGATCGCGGGGGGCGCAGCGGGCGCGCTCATGCCGCCAGCGCCACGAGGCCGGCCTCGGGGAGCTCCACCCACACCTCGTCGCCCTCGGCGAAGCCGCCGCGGCCGCTCACCACCAGCTCCTGGCCAACGACGCGCACGCGGGTCTCGACCGCGCGGCCGAGATCGCGCACCATCGAGACCGTGCCGCGGAGCGCGGGTCCGGCCGGTGCCTGGGCGCGCAGGCGCAGCATCTCGGGCCTGGCGGCCACGGTGACGTCGGTGCCGACCTGCGGGACGGGCAGGTCGCGGGCGACGCTCACACGCACCCCCGCCACCTCCACCGCGTCGTTCGCCACCACGCGGGCGGGGAGGAAGTTGTTGCGGCCGACGAAGTTGGCGACGAAGCGGTTGACCGGCCGGCGGTAGATCTCGAGCGGCGGGCCCACCTGCTGCACGCGGTTGTCGCCCATGACCACCACCAGGTCGGCCATCGCCATGGCCTCCTCCTGGTCGTGCGTGACGATGATCGTGGTGATCCCCACGCGCCGCTGCAGGCGCCGCAGCTCCACCTGCATGCCCTCGCGCAGCTTGGCGTCGAGCGCCGACAGCGGCTCGTCGAGCAGGAAGAGCGCGGGGTCGAGCGCCAGCGCGCGCGCCATCGCGACCCGCTGGCGCATGCCGCCCGAGAGCTCGGCGATGCGCTTGTCGGCCACGTCGGGGAGCTGCACCAACGCGAGCAGTTCCTGCGCCCGCGCGAGGCGCTCGCGCCGCTTGACGCCGCGGATGCGCAGGCCGTAGGCGACGTTCTCGGCCACCGTCAGGTGCGGGAACAGCGCGTAGGACTGGAACACCATGCCCACCTCGCGGAGGTGCACGGGGACGCGGGTGAGGTCGCGGTCGCCGAGCAGCAGGTGGCCGGTCGTGGGCGTCTCGAGGCCCGCGATGACGCGCAGGAGCGTGGTCTTGCCGCAGCCGGAGGGCCCGACGAAGCACACCAGCGAGCCGCCGGGGAGGCGCAGGTCGACGCCGTCCAGGGCCACGGTCGCGCCGAAGCGCTTGCCGAGGCCCTGGATGACGAGGTCGGGACGGTCGGCGCTCACGCCGGGCGCGGCGTGCGCGACCGATGTGGCTGCCGTGGCGGCGCGGTCCGTACGGCCCTCAGCGCGTGACGCGCTCGGCCCACACCTGGTTGAGCCAGTCGCCGCGCTCCAGGTACATGTCGTAGCGGGGCACGATGGGCGTGCTGGCGTCGCTCACCATGGCGAACTCCTCGTCACTCAGCGAGAGGAACTCGCGCTCGACGGTCGGCGCCGTGCCGATCATGCGGGCCACCAGGTCCTGGATCTCGGGCCGGGAGAACCAGTCGATGAACACGTGCGCCTCGTCGACCATCGACGACGCGCGCGACACGGCCCACGAGCCGGAGTCGAGCACGCCGCCCTCGGCTGGGAAGGTCGAGTGGACGGGGAAGCCCTCGGCGGCGGCGATGCCGGTGACGTCGTGGTAGTACTGCCCCATCGGGATCTCGCCGGACTGCAGCGCCTGCTGGAACTGGCCCTCGTCGCGGTACCACAGCTGCACGTTGGGTTGCAGTTCGGCGAGCTTGTCGACCACCTGCAGGATGCCCTCCTCGGTGTCGAGGACGTCGGTGCCGCCGAAGAAGGTGGCCGCCGTGATCTCGAGCAGGAAGGAGTTCTCGGGCAGCGCCAGCAGGCCCAGCGAGTTGCGGTGGTCGCCCCACATCTCGGCCCAGCTCGTCGGCGCCTCGGGGTAGACGTCGGTGTTGGTGACGAGCGTGACGTACCACGACACGGCGCCCACGCCCACGAGGGCGCCGGCGGAGTTGCGGTTGACCAGTGCCGGGCGCACGTACTGCAGGTTCGGCAGCCGGCTCTCGTCGAGCGCCACCCACAGGTCGCTGGTCATGCCGCGCTGCAGCGGGCCCTGCGACATCATCGACACGTCGGCCGGCGCCTGCCCGGCGCGGGCCGCGGTCTCGAGCTGCACCAGCCAGGCCATGCCCGTCGGCGCCGCGATCGACTCGACGGCGATGCCCGTCTCCTCGGTGAAGCGCGGGAAGATGTGGGCGTCGAAGCTGTCCTGGAAGTATCCGCCGTACACGGCGATCTTGAGGGTCTGGGCGGCGGCGGTGCCGGCGGCCAGGGCGAGCGCCGCGGCCGCGATGGCGACCAGCAGGGGACGGGCGAGAGCGAGCTTCATGGGGTTCTCCTTACGGGTTGCGGCCGGCGTCGCGCCGGCCCACGCGAGGGTAAATCATACACGCGAGCGAGAGCTCGTGCCGGGATTCCCGACGATGGCGGGCGCGTGCCATCGGCTTCAGGGGAGGACGTCGTCGAGGGCCGCGGCGAGCCGCGCGACGCCCTCGCGCAGCGACGCCGGCCCCGCGTGCGCGAAGCACAGGCGCATGTGCTCGCGCGCGTGGCCCGCACCTCCGTCGTCGTCGTGGGCCGGGTCCTCGGACGGGGACGGGGACGGCGAGAACAGCGTGCCAGGCGCCACCCGGACCGCGTGGCGGCGCATTGCCGCGAGGGTCTCGTCCGCGTCGACGTCGAGCCCTGGCACGCGGACCCACAGGAAGTAGCCGCCCGTCGCGGGCGCGAACGACGCCCGCGGGAGGTCGGCCGCCAACGCTGCGGCCAGGGCCTCGTGGCGCTCGCGCAGCAGCGCGCGCACGAGCGCGACGTGGCCGGAGAGCGCGCCGCCGTCGATCGCGGCCCGCACCACCGCGGCGGGGAAGGGGTTCATGCCGCCGCCGCTGCGCAGCACGCCGCTGGTGGCGATCCGCCGCAGGTCGGCGGGCGGGCCGTCGATCCAGCCGAGCCGCAGGCCCGGCGAGAGGACCTTGGAGACGGAGTTCAGGGCCAGCACGCGCTCCGCGTCGAGCGCGGCCAGGCTGCGCGGGGGCGGGGCGGCGGTGGCGGCGGAGGCCGCGTCGGCGCCCGCCGGTGCCGCGAAGCCCGTCAGCCGGTAGACCTCGTCGGCCACGACGCGCACGCCATGGTGGGCGGCCATCGTCACCGCGGCCGCCTGCCGC
>JAHYJQ010000236.1 GCA_019429025.1 Trueperaceae bacterium
GCCGGCGCCGCCGAAAGCCTCCGCTTCAACCCTCCTGCACCCGCCGGAGCAGCGCGAGCCAGTTCCGGTAGGCCACCCGCTCGAGCAGTTGCGTGTCCCAGCCGTGGGCGCGCAGCGCGTCGAACAGCCGCGGTAGCCCCGCTGCGTCGCCGATCGCCTTGGGCATCGTCGCGCCGTCGAAGTCGGACCCCAGGCCCACGCGCGTCTCCCCCATCCGCTCCACGAGCCGGTCGAGGTGCCGGACCATCGTCTCGATCGGCGTGTCGGTGTCGTGCCGGCCGTCCTCCCGCAGGAAGCCGCAGGCGAAGTTGAGGCCGACCAGGCCGTCGCGCTCCGCCAGGGCGTCGAGCTGCGCGTCGGTCAGGTTGCGCGGGCTGGCGCTCAGCGCGTGCACGTTCGAGTGGCTCGCGACCACCGGGCGCTCGCTGCGCTCGAGGATCTCCCAGAAGCCCGCCTCGTTGAGGTGCGACACGTCGAGCACGATCCGCAGCCGGTCGCAGGCCGCCACCAGCTCGCGCCCGGCGGCCGTGAGGCCCGTCCCCACGTCCGGCGTGCCGGGGAAGGCGAAGGGCACGCCGGTGGCGTAGGCGTTCGGGCGGCTCCACACCGGCCCCAGCGAGCGCAACCCGAGGGCGTGCAGCGCCTCGAGCACCTCGAGGTCGACCACCGCCTCGGCCCCCTCGACGTGGGGCACCGCGGCCAGGACGCCGTCGGCCATCGCCGCCTCGACGTCGTCGGCGCTCAGGCAGACGCGCAGGTGGCCGGCCGCCTCGAGCCGGCGCAGCAGCGCGAACATCCGCAGCGTGGTGCGCAGGGCGTGGTCGCCCTCGACGGGCCCCTGGGGCGCCGGTGGCGCGGGGGGAGCGCTGGGGTTCGCGGGCGCCGGGGTGACGACGCGAGCCGGCGTGAACATCGCGAAGATGCCGCCGGCCAGGCCGCCCTCGCGGGCGCGGACGGCGTCGATGTGGCCCTCCGCCAACCGCTGGCCGAAGTCGCGCTCGGGGTGTTCCAGCATGACGAGCAGCGTGTCGTTGTGGCCGTCGAACGTGGGGATCATGCCGCGAGGCTACCGCGCCGGCGACGGGTCCGCGTCCCCCACGTCCGGGCGACGGGCGCAGCGGCACGAGAAGCGGCGCCGGCCCCCAGGGGGACCGGCGCCGCGACCTGGCTCGGCGGGTAGGAATCGAACCTACGACCAATCGGTTAACAGCCGACCGCTCTACCGCTGAGCTACCGCCGAACGAGCGCTCGCGGCCGCGACCGGCGGATCGCGGCGCGAGCGACCGTCATGCTACCAGGGGCTCTCCACCGCTGTCCAGCCGCGGCAGACGGCAACCCGGGAGCCGGCTCGCCCGCGCGGCCGAGCCCGTGGCGGGATCGCGCTCAGCGTCCTTCGTCCGTCTGGGCCACCACGGGTCCCGCGGGCATCCGCCCCAGGTCGTCACCCACCAACCGGCGCAGGTCGCGCATGGCCGTCGCCAGCACGGGGTCGAGGTCCGGCTCGAGGACGACGCGCGTGAGGTCGGTCGACGGCAGCGCCGGCACCTGCCCCCGCAGCGGGACGTCGGGCGTGAGGCCCCAGCCATCGATGCTGCGGCCATCGGGCAGCGACCAGGCGAACGTGACGAGGCGCAACTCGCCGCCGTGCGACAGCGGCACCGTGGACTGCCCGACGCCCTTGCCGGCGCTGATCTCCCCGTAGAGCCGGGCGCGCCCGTGCGTCTGCAGGCCGCCGGCGACGATCTCCGCCGTGGAGGCCGTGTCGCGGTCGATCAGCACGGCCAGGGGCAGCGTCTCCGCGCGCGGGTTGGCGAACCCGAGCGGCACCTGGCCGAAGCGCGTGACGCGGTAACCGAGGACGACCTCGGACAGGAACACGTCGAGCACCTGCAGGCCACCGAGCACCAGCCCGCCCGCGTTGCCACGCAGGTCGACGATCAGGGCGCGAACACCGCGCTGCATGAGGATCTCGATCTCGGCGAGGAAGCTCTCGCCGGCGCGATCGCTGTCGAACGACTCGAGGCGGAGGTACCCGAGGTCGCCCAACGCGAGCGCCACGATCGAGGCCGGCCCCCGCATGGTCCGGCGATCGTCGGCCAACTGATCGAGGTCGAGGTAGCGCACGTAGGGATCGGCGAGCGCCTCGACCATCCCGCGGATCGCGCCGTCCAGCAGGGTCTCGGCGTCCGCCCCGCCGAGGTAGTCGCGGCGGATGGCCCTGAAGGCCTCGAGGAAGGCCAGCCCCTCCGGCGTCGCCATGAGCTCGGCGACGACGCCCTCGTAACGGGCGTCGACGACCGGCTGCGCCCCGGCCCCCGGGCCGACCAGGAACACGAGCGAGGCACACGCCGCCAGGATGGTTCGATGCATGCACCTCATCCCCCCCACGATGCCCCAGCGGCACGCTCCGTGGCGTCACGTTGGACACACCCGCGAAGGCTCGCAGCCCGGCGGGCGGTACCCTGGTCGCCATGACCCTCGACGACTACGCCCGTAAGGCCCGTGCGACCGCCGCGTACCCGGCGGCCGCAACGCTGCTCTACCCCGTCCTGAAGCTCGCCGGTGAGGCCGGCGAGGTCGCCGAGAAGCTCGGCAAGCTGATGCGCGACGAGGGTTGGACGCCTGGGTCGCCGCTGACCCCGGACCAGCGCGACGCCCTGGCGCTCGAGCTCGGCGACGTGTTGTGGTACGTCGCCGCCGTCGCCCACGACCTGGACCTGCCGCTGGACGAGGTCGCGGGACGCAACGTCGCCAAGCTCGCCGACCGGCAGCGGCGCGGCGTCATCTCCGGATCGGGCGACAGCCGCTGAGGGGCCCGCGCGCGGGCGTCGGCCCCTCCACGCCACCTTCGCGGACCGTTCGTCCAACGTTCACGCGAACGCTCCTATCGTGCGACCAACTCGGGCAACCCGAGACGAAAGGAGCATCTCAGATGCGCAAGATCGTTCTTCTCACGTCCGCCGCCGCCCTCCTCGCCAGCCTCGCCCTCGCCCAGGCCTACGGCCCACCCGCCGAGCGTGGCCCCGCCGCCCGCCAGGCGATCGTCGGCGAGCGCGCCCCCGCCGCGGTCCAGACGCTGCGCGAGACCCGCCGCGAGGAGGCCGTCGCCACGCGCGCCGCCCACCAGCAGGCCAGCATGGCCCAGACCGCTCGCATGCAGGGGAGCGCCGGCCTCGGCGGCCAGCTGCAGGGCGTCGTCGCCAGCGTCATCGGCCTGCCAGAGGACGAGGTTCACGCGCTCAAGCAGGAGGGCGCCTCCTTCGCCTCGATCGCGGCAGAGCAGGGCGTCGACGCCGCCACCGTCGAGGCGGCCTACCTCGCCGCCCGCGAGGGCGTCATCGCCAACCTCCTCGAGACGGGGGCCATCACCGAGCTGCAGGCCGAGCAGATGACGGCGCGCGGCGCGGCCGCCTTCGCCGCCCTGTTCGAGCGCGAGGGCTGCGACGAGGGCCAGAACGTCACCGGCGAGCGGCTCTTCGCCAACCGGGCCGAGATGGCGCGCGGCCCGCAGGCGGGCGAACCCATCGCCACCGGCCAGCCGCAGGGCCGCGGCCCGCGGGCCCGCTGGTAAACCCCTCGCGGGGCGTCGAACCCCATCACCTGGAACCCGCCCGCGGGGCGCGCCGTACGCCGGCGCGCCCCGCGGGTTGCGACCGCTCCGACGTAGAGTGAGGACACCGTGGCCGGAGAACGCATCCTGATCGTCGAGGACGAGGCGCGCATCGCAGCCGTGCTGGAGCGCTACCTGCGCGCCGAAGGCTACGCCGTCGAGCGCGCCGGCGACGGGCGCCGCGCGCTCGAGCTGTGGCGCGCCGCCGACCCCGACCTCGTCCTGCTCGACCTGATGATCCCCGAACCGGACGGCATCGAGGTGGCGCGCCGGATCCGGCGCGTCTCGGACGTGCCGATCATCATGGTCACCGCCAAGGTCGAAGAGATCGACCGGCTGATCGGCCTGGAGATCGGCGCCGACGACTACGTGACCAAGCCCTTCAGCCCGCGGGAGGTGGTCGCGCGCGTCAAGGCCGTGCTCCGCCGCGCGGGGGGTCAGGTGCGCGAGGCGACCCACCACACCGTCGGCGCGCTGACGGTCGACCTCGGCGCCTTCGAGGCACGCTGTCACGGGCAACCGCTCGCGCTCAGCCCCACCCAGCTGCGGCTCCTGGCCACGCTGGCCGCGCAGCCGGGCAGGGCTTTCCACCGCCAGGAGCTCCTGGATGCGCAGCCGAGCGGCTTCGCCGACGAGCGGACGGTCGACGCGCACGTCAAGAACCTGCGCCAGCGCCTCGGCGCCTGCAGCGAGCAGCTCGAGACCGTCCGCGGGGTCGGCTACCGCCTGCGGCCATGAGCCTGACGACCCGGCTCGTCCTCACGGTGGCGCTCACTGCCCTGTTCTCCGTCAGCCTCACGGGCTACCTGAGCCACCGCGCCGCGGGCGAGCGCGTCCCGCGGGCGTTCGGGATGATGGCCGGACCGCGCGGCCAAGGGGCGGGCGCCCCGTCGGCCGAGGAGCGCTCCTCGATGGTCGCCGCGTCGCGCGCCCTGCTCGGCGAGCTGCAGCGCGCCACCGTGCAGGCGGCCGGGATCGCCCTGCTGCTGGCGGTCGTCGTGGGCGGCGGCGTCGCCTTCGGCACCACCCGGCCCATGGCGCGCCTGGCGGACGTCACCCGCCGCTACGGGACCGGCGAGCGCGACGTGCGCGCCGCGACCAGCGGACCCAGCGAGATCGCCACCCTAGGCCGGGTCTTCAACGACACGGCCGATCGCCTACAGGCCGAGGAGGACCAGCGCCAGCGCTTCACGACCGACGTCGCGCACGAGCTGCGGACGCCACTGACGGTGCTGAAGAGCGAGCTCGAGGCGATCCAGGACGGCCTGATGGAGGCCGACCCGGACACGGTCGCGCAGCTGCTGCAGCAGGTCGACCTGCTGGCGCGGCTGGTGCGCGACCTGCGGCTCCTGACGCTGGCCGAGGCGGGCGAACTGACCCTTCGCCGCGAACGCGTCGACCTCGCCGCGGTGGTCGGGGGTGCCGCGCGCGGGTTCGGCTCGCGCGCCGGCGAGGCGGGCGTGCGCATCGCCGTCGAGGCCCAGCCCCTGAGCGCCGTGGTCGAC
>JAHYJQ010000237.1 GCA_019429025.1 Trueperaceae bacterium
GCCCCTCGACATCGCGCTCGCGCTGCGCGTGGCGGCCGACCTCGAGCGCCACCATCCGCTGCTCCACCACGCCTGGGACGCGGAACGGGCGGCGCTCGTCGGCTTCTCGCTGGGCGGCTACGGCGCCCTGCTGGCGCTCGGCGCGGGGTTCGACGCCGCGGCGCTCGCCCATCCCGCGTTCGACCAACCGCTGTGGCGCGAACTGCTCGACGACCTGACGCTCGGCCACCCTCTCTACGACGACCTCGTCGACGCCGTGACGTCCAGGGTGCGCTGCGCGGTCCTGCTCTCGCCTTGGGGCGGTTCCCAGGTGTGGACGGACGCCGCGCTGGCCCGGCTGCGCGTCCCGCTCTTCATGGCGGCCGGCAGCGAGGACGACGTCGCCCTCTACCCGGCGATCCGCCGGATCTTCGAGGGCGCTGCGTCGGCCGACCGCTGGCTGCTGACCTTCGAGCACGCCCGCCACAACGTGGGCTGCAACCCCCCGCCCGAGGCCCTGCTGACCGCCGCGCACGAGAGCTGGTGGCGCTACGCCGACCCCGTGTGGGACACGCGCCGCACCGTCAGCGTGCTGCAGCACCACCTGACCGCCTTCCTCGGCTCGCGCCTGCGCGGTCAGCCGCTCGACGACTACCTGGAGGGCGCGCTGACCGCTCCGGCGGGCGAGCCGTGGCCCGGCTACCCACCGAGGTCGACCGTCGGTCTGCGGCTCGAGCGCCGGCACGGCGGGGTGTAGCATCGGCGCATGGCCACCTGGATGCTCTCCGCCGACCAACAGCTGCTCAACCTCGACGCGGTCGAGTACCTGGACGTGATCGACGTCTTCCCGGACGACGCCGACCCGGCGGACGTCGAGGCGGGCACGGTGGCCCCCGCGTACGCCGAGCTGGTCGCCCACCTCGGCTCGGGCGACGAGGTCATCATGTTCGACGACGAGGATCCCGAGGTCGTGCTGCACGCCTTCGAGCTGCTCAAGGCGTACCTGGCGGCCGGACCGATGTTCGACGCCGCCCGTGGCGGCCAGGTGCCCTCCGTGCAGGACCTCATCGATCGGTCGAGCGCGCAGAAGAACTGATCAGGCGGAAGCACCCACGGCGCCAGTGCCGTAGGCGAACTGGGTGCCCACCTGGACGAAGTGGAGCAGGTGGTGCCGGCGGGGGCCGACGAGGGCGGGGCCGACGAGGGCGGGGCCGAGGCGATCACCGCCGCCCGTATCGCGCCGCCGCAGGCCGCGGCGGACCGACGACGCCGCCAGGCGCAGCACGCCGCTCTTGACCATGCCGGTGTGCTGGGCAAGTCCGGACGGCGTGAGGCTGGGGCCTGCACGCGCGAACGCCTCGAGCACGCCGATCGCTCGATCGACGGTGGCCACGCCGTGCCGGTGCGCCATGCGGCCTCCCGTGGCGTTCGGCCGCGGGTTGACGGGACCATGCCGATGGTGTTGACTACATGAACCGCCAGGTGCGACATCTTTATCTTTGCGCTCTGCGCGACGCCCGACGGGAGGCCCACATGACGGCACGGACCAGCCACGGCGCGTATCCGCACCCCACGCATGCACCCGTACGCGGCGCGCGCACGTGAACGCGGTGCAGCCCGACCGCGCCAGCGACACGCGCCGCGCTCGGTTCGCCGCCGCGATCGACGCCGACTGGCCCTACCTCGAGGCCTTCACACTCGACCTCCACGCCCACCCCGAGCTGATGTTCGAGGAGCACCGCAGCGCCGGTCGGCTCGTCGACTCGCTGCGGGAGGCCGGCTTCGAGGTCGAGGCGCCGGCCGGCGGGCTCGACACCGCCTTCGTCGCCCGCCACCGCTTCGGACCGGGCGGCCCGCGTATCGCCCTGATGGCCGAGTACGACGCCCTGCCCGAGATGGGCCACGCCTGCGGCCACAACCTCATCGCCACCGCCGCCCTCGGCGCGGCGCGCGCCCTGCGCGGGGCGCTCGAGGCCAGCGGCGGCGAGCTGCTGGTGATCGGCTGCCCGGCCGAGGAGGGCGGCGGCGGCAAGGTCCTGCTGCTCCGCGCCGGCGTGTTCGAGGGCGTCGATGCGGCCCTCATGTTCCATCCCGGCTCGCGCACCATGACGATCCGCGGCGCGCTCGCCGCCGCCCGCGTCACCATGCGCTTCCACGGCAAGGCCGCCCACGCCGCCGGCAGCCCCGAGCTCGGCATCAACGCCCTCGATGCCTGCATCCTCACCTTCAACGCCATCAACTCGCTGCGCCAACACGTGCTGGACGAGACCCGCATCCACGGCATCATCAGCCACGGGGGTTCCGCGCCCAACATCGTCCCGGACTACGCCGAGGCGAAGTTCCTCATCCGGCACCGCCGCACCGAGGAGGTCGCGGCGCTCAAGGAGCGCGTGTTCGCCGCGGCGCGCGGCGCCGCGGCGGCGGTGGGCGCGCGGGTCGAGTTCCAGGAGGGCCTGCTGTACGCCGAGCGCAAGGTCAACGTGCCGATGGCGAACCGCTTCGCCGCGCACCTCGAGGCCCTGGGCGAACCGGTGCTACCAGCGCCCGCCGTCGGCCGCGTCGGCTCCTCCGACTTCGGCAACGTCAGCCAGGTGGTGCCCGCCATCCACCCCTACGTCGCCATCGTCCCGGAGGGGGTCTCGGCCCACACGCCCGAGTTCGCCGCCGCCGCCGCGAGCCCCGAGGGTCTGCGCGGCCTGCGCCTCGCCGCCACCTGCCTCGCCGCCACCGCCGCCGATCTCCTCACCGAGCCGGAGTTGCTCGCCGCCGCCCGCGCCGACTTCGGCGCACCCACCTCTGAGGGAGGTACCGCATGACCGCGACCCACCACCTGGCCCGCACGGCCGCCGCCGTGCTCGCCGCGCTGACGCTCGGCGTCGGCGCCGCCCAGACCGAGATCGTCATCGCCCAGGGCGTCGACGTCACGGGCTTCGACCCGCACGGGCACCACACCACCGCCGTCGAGGCGGTCCACGTCAACCTCTTCGACTACCTGATCTGGCGCGATGCCGACGGCGTCCAGGGCCCGGGCCTGGCCGTCGCCTGGGAGCCGGTCGCCGAGGACGCCTGGCGCTTCGAGCTGCGCCAGGGCGTGACGTGGCACGACGGCGAGCCCTTCACCGCCGACGACGTCAAGTTCACGCTGGAGCGCGTCGCCTTCGACGCCTCGCTGCAGCCGTACGACTCGTACCGCATCATCCGCGAGGTCGAGGTCGTCGGGCCGCACGAGATCATCATCCACACGCACGGCCCCGACCCGCTGCTTCTCAACCGCGTCGGCCGCCTCAGCGCCGGCATCGTGCCCAAGCACGTGGTCGAGGCCATCGGTTGGGAAGCGTTCAACGAGGCGCCCATCGGCACCGGCCCCTACCGCTTCGTCGAGTGGCGGCGCGACGACCGCATCGTCCTCGAGGCGTTCGACGACCACTGGCGCGGCCGCCCGGCCTTCGACCGGGTCGTGCACCGCACCATCCCCGAGACCAGCACCCGCGTGGCCGAGCTGATCTCCGGCGGGGTCCACATCGCCACCAACGTGCCCCCGCAGGACGTCGACCGCGTCCTCGCCTCCGGCACCGCCAACGTCGAGCTGCAGCCCACCACCCGCGTGATGATGCTGATCATGAACACGCACGAGGACGCCCTCACGGGCGACCCGCGCATCCGCGAGGCGATCGAGCTGGCGATCGACAACCAGCTGCTGGTCGATGCCGTGATGGACGGCCTCGGCGTCCCCACCCTGGCGCGCGTCAGCCCCGGCATCGGGGGCTCGCCGCTCGAGCTGTGGAACACCTACACCTACGACCCCGAGCGCGCCGTCGAGCTCATCCGCGAGGCCGGCTACGAGCCGGCCGACATCACCATCAAGATCGAGGGCCCCGCCGGCCGCTACCCGCTCGACAGCGAGCTGGCCGAGGTCATCGCGGTCATGCTGAACGAGATCGGCGTCAGGACCGAGATCGAGGTCCTGGAGTGGAGCGCCTTCCAGAGCCGCATCTGGAACGCCGACAACATCACCCACTTCGCGCTCATGGGCCTGGCGAACTCCATGTTCGACAACTGGTTCAGCATGCGCGCCATCCAGTGCGGCGGCGCCTACCGCAACCGCGTCCACTGGTGCAACGAGCGCTTCGACGAGCTGATGGCGCTGGCGCAGAACGAGGTCGATCTTGCGCTCCGCACCGAGTACCTCATCGAGGCGACGTACATCGTCGCCGAGGAGCGCCCCTGGGTCACGCTGTTCCAGAACCAGGTGCTCGTCGGCACCTCGGTGGACGTCGAGTGGCAGCCACGGCAGGACGAGCTGCTGTGGATGTTCGCGGCGCAGCCGGCGAACTGAAGACGCCCTGGAGTCCCGCGCGCGACCCGGAACGGCTTTCGCCTCCGGGTCGCGCACCCCGTATACTCTGCGCGACGCCGCCCCCACGCCTTTCGACGACGCACGGCGGACCGTGCGCCCCCCGCGACTGACGTGACCGCCTACATCCTCCGTCGGCTCCTGCAGATGATCCCCGTCGTCATCGGGATCACGCTGATCGTCTTCGTGCTGGTCAGGATATCGGGCGACCCGGTGGTCCTCATGCTACCCGAGGACGCCGAGCAGTGGCAGATCGATGCGCTGCGCGAGGCGCTCGGTCTCGACCGGCGCATCCCCGTTCAGTACGCGATGTACCTGCGCGACCTCGTCAGGGGCGACTTCGGCACGTCCCTGCGCTACACCAACCAGGACGCCCTGCCGATCGTCCTCGAGCGGCTGCCCGCCACGCTGCAACTCACCCTGGCCGCGCTGTTGGTGGCGGTGGTCATCTCCTTCCCGCTCGGCATCATCGCGGCCGTGTACCGCAACCGCTGGCCCGACGTCACCGCCACCAGCTTCGCGGTGCTCGGCCAGGCGATGCCCAACTTCTGGCTCGGCATCATGCTGATCCTGCTGTTCTCCGTCACCCTCGGCTGGCTGCCGGTCTCGGGTCGCGGCGGGCTGGACTCGCTGGTGCTCCCCGCCTTCACGTTGGGCACCGCGCTGGCCGCCCTGCTCA
>JAHYJQ010000238.1 GCA_019429025.1 Trueperaceae bacterium
GTGGAGGCGGCGATGCCCTCGATCGAGCGCGCCAGCTCCGGGGCTAGGTCGAGGCGGGCCCCCCCAGGCGTCACGAGTCCGCGCAGAAAGCGATTCCCCGCGAGGTGCTCGTTCATCTGCTGGAGCGACTCCTTCATGCGCAGCCCCGCCGAGGTGCCGTAGTGGTAGCCCACCCCGGCGCCGATGTTCCCGATGTCGCCCACGTGGTTGTAGAGCCGCTCCAGTTCCAGCGCGAGAGTGCGCAGGAAGCGGGCGCGGCGCGGCACCTCGACGCCCGCGATCTGCTCGGCCGCCGCGCAGAAGCCGAGCCCGTGCGCGACCGAGCACACACCGCACATCCGCTCGGCGACGAAGAAGGCGTCGGCGACGGTGAGCCCCTCGATGCGCTTTTCGAGACCGCGGTGGGTGTAGAAGAGCCGGGCCTCCAGGTTCAACACCGACTCGCCCACCGTGCTGAAGCGGAAGTGGCCCGGCTCGATGATACCGGCGTGGATGGGGCCCACCGGCACCTCCATCACGCCCTCCCCCTCGACGACCAGGTGTGGGAACTCCACGGCGGGCAGGACCGGCGGGCGCTGGCTCGCGTCGAAGCCCTTCCGCAGAGGGTAGAGTCCCTGCGGCCACCCGTCGTGGACAACCAGCGGCCGCGGGTCGGGGTGGCCCTCGAAGACGATGCCGAAGAGGTCCCGAGCCTCGCGCTCGTGCCAGCTCGCGGCGGGGATCTCCACGGAGATCGACGGCAGCTTTGGGCTAGCCGGGTCGAGGGAGGCCAGCAGGGTGATGAAGACGTCGGGCAGCGGTGGGGGCCCGGTCACCGGCTCGAAGATGTAGCGGGCCTCGAGATCCCGCGCCGGGGTTGCCTCGTCGTCGGTCGCGGCCAGAGTGGCGAGCCCGAAGCCCCCGGCGCAGAGCTCCTGCGCGGCGGCCGGCAGGTCGTCGGGGCGGTGGAGCCGCAGGGTGACATCGCCAGGCCTGGGGCCGCCCTCGACGTCGCAGCGGCCGCCTAGTGCGAAGCTCACCCGTTCCTGGATCACGGTCGCGTCAGCCAAGGATGATCTCCGTCGCATGGGTGAGCAGGCGGTCGAGGGGCAGCGGGATCCACAGACCGAGCAGCACCATCACCGCCGCGAGCGCTGCCATCCCGAGGAGCTGCGTGCGCGACTCACGCGCTCGATCCGCACTGGCTGGGGCGGTGCCGAACACCATCTGCCCGACGTGGTGGACCAGCCCGGCGAAGATGATCACCACCATGACGAGGAAGACCGCGACGCTGGCGAAACGGCCGGAGGCGAGCCCTGCCTTTATGACCAGCAACTCGCTCACGAAAATGGAGAAGGGCGGCGTCCCCGCGAGCGAGAAGGCGCCCATGAGGAGCAGCGTACCGGCGAGCGGCGCGATGGCGAGGAAGCCCTTCATGTCGCGCATGTCGCGCGTGCCGTAGCGGCCGATGGCGTCGCCCGCGACGAGGAACACGAGCGCCTTGGTTACCCCGTGGTTGATGACGTGCAGGAGCGCGCCGTACGTTCCGACCACCCCGCCGAAGCCCAGCCCGAGCGCGATGATCCCGACGTGCTCGACACTGTGGTAGCCGAGCAGCCGCTTGAGGTCGTGCTGGACGAGGATGAACGGCGTCGCCACCACCACCGAGATCAGGCCGAAGACGAGGAGCAGATTTTGACTGAACGCGGGGCCGCAAGCGCCGCTGGCGATGGTGTGGAAGCGGATGATTCCGAACAGCGCACACTTGATGAGTGCTCCGGAGAGGAGCGCCGAGACCGGGGTGGGTGCCTGGCTGTGTGCGTCGGGCAGCCACATGTGCACGGGGGCGAGCCCGGCCTTCGTCCCGTAGCCCACCACGACGAAGATGAAGCCGATGCGGATGATGCCGGGGTCCAGTTTGGTGGCGACGGCGACGATGGAAGACCAGTTCATGGCCCCTTCGAAGACCCCGCCCTGCGCGTGCGCCGCAGCCCCGTACACCAGCACCGTCCCGAACAGGCCGAAGGAGATGCCGATGGTGGTGACGATGATGTACTTCCAGGCCGCCTCCAGGCCGTGCTTGTCGCCGTGGAAACCGACCAGGAGCGCCGACGTGATGGTCGTGCCCTCCATCGCGATCCAGAGGATCCCGAGGTTGTCGGCGAGCACCGTGACGAGCATCGTCGCGACGAAGCCGTTGACGAGCGCGTGGTAGTAGTGCAGCCGGTCTTCACGCATCTCACCGCGGGCGACCGCGTCGCGCATCCAGCCGACGGTCGCGATCGACACCACTGCGGCGAGGAGCCCGACGAGCAGCAGAAACACCACCGCCACGTCGTCGGCGCGCAACACCCCGAGCGCGCTCACCGGTCCTGTCTCGCCGACGCGCCGCGCGATGGCGAGCGCCAGCCCCAGGACGGCGACCGAGCCGCCCACGTCGAGCGCCGCGAGCACGCGCCGGTCGCGCACCAGGAGCATCGTGAGCCCGAGGACGAGCGGCAGGAGCGGGGTGAGCCAGAGCAGGTTTGAGGTCATCGTCAGCCCTTGAGGCCCTCCAGATCGGCGATGTCGGCGTCGTTGACGCTGGACCGCACGCGCAGCACGAGGATGCCCATCACCAGCGCGCCGAGGACCACGTCGAGGATGACGCCGATCTCGATGATGAGAGGCATGCCCTGGCTGACCGCCATGGCCGTGAAGAAGATGCCGTTCTCCGAGGCGAACAGCCCCACCATCTGGACCAGCGCCTTGCGGCGCGTCGCCATCACCAGGACGCCCATGAGAATCAATGCGATCCCGACCGGCAGGGCGTTTCCGGTGATCGCCTGCCGCACCGGGCCGAGGGACGCGGTGAGGTGGAAAGCGAGCACCACGATGCCGGCCGCGACGACGAGGGTACCGTTGATGGGGAACACCGGCTCGATCTCGCGGCGGATCTGGATCTTCCTCACCACCCGGAGGAGCAGCCAGGGTAGCAGGATGGCCTTCACGACGATGGTGACCCCCGCGATGATCCAAAGATCCACGTTGCCGGTAGCCGCGCCGAGGACTGCGCCGGCGATCCCGAGGAACACCGCCTGGGCGGCGACCGCATAGATCGAGCGGAAGAGCCGCCCCGATGCGAGGATGACCAGCATCGTGAAGAGCAGCAGCGCCCCCAGGAGGTCGATGAGCCGGGTCGCGAACTCCGCCGTCATAGCACCCTCAGCGCCAGCGCCAGGAAGGCGCACACCAGCCCAATGCCCAGGAACTGGGGCACGCGGAACAAGCGCAGCTTCGCGTAGGAAGACTCGACGACCCCGAGAAAGGTCGCGAGCAGGAGCACCTTGGCGGCGAAGGCGCCGCAGGCGAGCGCCAGTTCCCCCGCGCCCAAGCCGCGCGCGAGCCCCGGCGGGAAGAACAGCGCCGCGACGAGCGAGAGGATGACGAGCTGCTTTACGTGCGTCGCCAGCGCGATGCAGGCGAGGCCGCGGCCGGAGTGCTCGAGCAGCATCCCCTCGTGGAGCATGGTGAGCTCCAGGTGGGTGTCCGGGTTGTCCACCGGGATGCGCCCGGTCTCGGCGATGGCGAGGATGAGCACCGCGAACAGGGCGAGCAAGTCTGGCGCCTGCCACGCCAGCGCCGGCAGCGTCAGGCGCCGCGCCGCCAGCTCGCCGAGGTTGGTGGTTCCCCCCGCGACGGCCACGGAGAAGACCGCCATCATGAGGGCGGGCTCTACGAGCAGGCCGACCGTCATCTCGCGCGAGGCGCCCATGCCCCCGAAAGCGCCGCCGGCGTCGAGCGCCCCGATCGCGAGGAGGAAGCGCGCCAGCGCGAGCAGCGCGAGGAGCAGAATCGCGTCGCCAAGCGGCGCCGCTGCCGGGGCCGGAACCCACAGGACGGGCAGCATCGCGGTGGTGGTGAGCGTCGCGGCAAGCACGAGCACCGGGATGGCGCGAAAGAAGGGGCTCGCCGAGTTGCTCTGCACCGTGTCCTTGCGCAGGAGCTTGGCGAGGTCCCGGTACGGCTGGAGCACGCTCGCGCCGCGGCGGCACTGGAGGCGCGCCTTCAGCTTCTGGATGAACCCGGTCACCAGCGGCCCGAGCACGAGGAGCAGCGCCGCCTGCGCGAGGGTTCTGCCGATCTGCGCCGTCGCGTCCATCGATCAGCCCTTCGCGAAGAGGAGAAGCGCAATAACGAGGGTGACGAGCACGAACGCGATGTACCCGTGGATGCGCCCGGTGCTGTAGAGCCGGATCGCCTGCGCGCTGGCGGTGACCCCGTGTTTGAGGCGCGCGTAAAGCATCGTCTCTGCGAGATCGACGACCTCGCCGCGGTAGGCGAGCCGCACCAGGACGTAGGGCGAGCGCCCAGTCTCCACGTCGATCTGCCGGCGCGGGCGGTAGAGCGCCGCGAAGATGAGGCGCAGCGGCTTGGCGAACGCGGTCGCGGTGTAGTCGAAGCGGCTCGTCGGCATCATCCCGCAGGTCCAGGTCGGCGCCAGCCGGCGCTGGCGGTGCGGCCAGGCGATGAGCCCCCAGGCGGCGAGGGCGAGCAGCGCGAAGAGCGCTGCCGCGGCCGTCGCCGAGATCTGGGTCGCGGCGAGGCCAGCAGTAGCCCCGCCCGCCGACAGCACGAGCGGACCGCGCGCGGTGACCACGGCGCTGACGCCCAGGCCGCCGAGGAGTTCTGCAGTAGGACGGTCGAGAAGTCGCATCGCGAAGCCGGGCACGAGCCCCAGCGCAACGCAGGCGGCGCCCAGGAGCACCATCCCGGCGAGCATCGGTGCGGGGGACTCGGTGGCGTGCTCGGCGTGAGCGGAGCGCGGCCGGCCGAAGAAGGTGACGCCGAACGCCTTCGCGAAGCAGGCCGCCGCGAGGCCGCCCGTGAGCGCGAGCATCGCGGCCGCGACGCCGGCGAGGAGCCCCGAGGCG
>JAHYJQ010000239.1 GCA_019429025.1 Trueperaceae bacterium
GGGCCGGCTCGGCTCGGCGGGCAGGCTCGGCTCGGCGAGCCGGCTCGGCTCGGCGAGCAGGCGGGCGACCTCGGCGACGTCCTTGTCGCCGCGCCCCGAGAGGTTGACGACCACGATCTCGTCGGCGGCCATCCGCGGCGCCTCCTGCATGACGTACGCGAACGCGTGGGCCGTCTCGAGCGCGGGGATGATGCCCTCCAGCTCGGCGACGCGGCGGAACGCGTCCAGTGCGGCCTGGTCGTCGACGGCGACGTACTCGGCGATGCCGGCGTCGGCGAAGTAGGCGTGCTCGGGCCCGACGCCCGGGTAGTCGAGGCCGGCCGACACGCTGTGGGCCGGGGTGATCTGCCCGTCGTCGTCGTGCAACAGGTACATGAGGGCGCCGTGCAGCACGCCGCGCCGGCCTGCGCTGATGCTGGCGGCGTGGGCGCCGCTGGCGATGCCGTGTCCGGCCGCCTCCACGCCGACGAGGCGCGGCCGCGCCTCGGGCGGCAGGTAGGCGTAGGGCGCGAAGAGGCCGATCGCGTTCGAGCCCCCGCCGACGCAGGCGACCGCCAGGTCGGGCGCCGGCCGCCCCTCGAGCGCCTGCAGCTGGGTGATCGTCTCCTGCCCGATGACGCTCTGCAGGTCGCGGACCATCATCGGGTAGGGGTGGGGCCCGACGACCGAGCCGATGATGTAGAAGGTCGAGCGCACGTTCGTGACCCAGTCGCGGATCGCCTCGTTGGTGGCGTCCTTGAGGGTGCGCGTGCCGCTGGTGACGGGCCGCACCTCGGCGCCCAGCAGGCGCATCCGCACGACGTTGAGCTCCTGCCTGCGGACGTCCTCCTCGCCCATGTACACCACGCACTCGAGACCGAAGAGCGCGGCGGCGGTCGCGGTGGCGACGCCGTGCTGACCGGCGCCCGTCTCCGCGATGACGCGGCGCTTGCCCATGCGCCGGGCGAGCAGCGCCTGGCCGATCGTGTTGTTGATCTTGTGGGCGCCGGTGTGGTTGAGGTCCTCGCGCTTGAGGTACACCTTCGCGCCGCCGAGGTCGGCGGTCAGGCGCTCCGCGAGCGTCAGCATGCTCGGGCGGCCGACGACGGTGCGCAGGTAGTGGCCGAGTTCTTCCTGGAAGGCGGGGTCGAGGCGGGCGTCGCGGTAGGCGGTCTCGAGCTCGTCGAGGGCGGGGATCAGCGTCTCGGGGACGTAGCGGCCGCCATACGGGCCGAAGCGGCCGCGGGCGTCGGGCAACGGGTACATGGGCACCTCCGGTCGGGTGCGGGATCGTTCGGGGGGCGACGGGGCGGTATCAGGGGCGCGCGATGCGCGCGGGACGACGCCACCAGAACTGATGGCGCACCTTGAAGGCGCGTGGGGTGCGCGTGCGCGGCCGCGGTCGCATGCCGGGAATCTACCGCGTCGGTCCGGCGGTGGCAAGCGACCCGCCGGCCATGGCAAGCGACCCGCCGGCCATGGCAAGCGACCCGCCGGCGATAGCCGGCGGGTCGCCGGTCACGGCCGCCGGACCCAGGCGTCGAGCTCCGCCGTCCAGCGCGTCGGGCCGTCGGGCCAGGCGGTGGTGTCGCACTCGCGCAGCGCGGCTTTGGGCGTCAGCGGCCGCGGCGTCGGGACCCAACCGAGGGTCGCCGCGAGGGCCCCGACGACGCGCTGAGGGTCGGCGCCGCCGGCGCGGAGTTCGGCCAGTGTCGCGCCGCCGCGCCGCTTGGCCATGCGCGTGCCGTCCGCGTCCCACAGCAGCGGCGCGTGCGCGTAGATCGGCGGGACCAGCCCCAGCGCGCGGGCCAGCGCGACCTGTGCGCCGGTCGCCGGCAGCAGGTCGTCGCCGCGCACCACCTCGCTGATCCCCATCGCCGCGTCGTCGACGACGACCGCCAACGCGTAGGCCCAGAGCCCGTCGCTGCGGCGCACCACGACGTCGCCGACCTCGCGGGCGAGGTCGAAGCGGCGGGCGCCGTGGCGGCGGTCGAGCGCCTCCACCTCGCCGTCGTCCGCGTCGAAGCGCACGCGCTGCGCGGGCGTGCGGCCCGCGCGCCTGCGCGCGTCGGCCACCGCCGCGCTGAGCCGCCGCTCCGCGGCACCGTACACGGGACCGGTGGGGCCGTGGGGGGCGGAGGCGGCCTCGCGCAGGTCGCGCCGCGAGAGCCAGTCCTCGGCGAGGCGACCGTCGGCGGCCAGGCGCGCGAGCGCGGCCTGGTAGCGCTCGCCGCGCGCGCTCTGCAGGTAGGGCGCGTGGGCCCCGCCGACGTCGGGTCCCTCGTCCCAATCGAGCCCTAGCCAGCGCAGCTCGTCGAGGTTGCCCGTGACGGCCGCGGGCACCGTGCGGGGGCCGTCGAGGTCCTCGACGCGCACGACGAAGGCACCGCCCTGCGACCGGGCCGAGGCCCAGGCCAGCAGGGCGGTGCGGGCGTTGCCGAGGTGCAGCGAGCCCGTCGGCGAGGGCGCGAAGCGCCCGCGGACGGTGCTCAGAGGACGCCCGCCTGGCGCATCGCCTGCTGCACGGCGGCGGCCATGTCGGTGGGGGTCGGGGCGACGACGACGCCGGCCGCCTCGAGGGCCGCGATCTTCTCGGCCGCGGTGCCCTGGCCGCCGCTGATGATGGCCCCCGCGTGCCCCATGCGCTTGCCCGGGGGCGCGGTGGTGCCGGCGATGAAGGCGGCGACCGGCTTGGTCATGTGCTTCTCGATCCAGGCCGCCGCGTCCTCCTCGGCGCTGCCGCCGATCTCGCCGATGAGGATGACGGCCTCGGTGTCCGGGTCGGCCTGGAACTCGGCGAGCACGTCGACGAAGTTGGTGCCGTTGACGGGGTCGCCGCCGATGCCGACGGCGGTCGTCTGGCCCAGGCCGACGTCGGTCAGCTGCTTGACCGCCTCGTAGGTCAGGGTGCCCGAGCGGCTGACGACGCCGACACGGCCGGGCCGGTGGATGTAGCCGGGCATGATGCCGATCTTGCACTGCTGCGGCGTGATGACCCCCGGGCAGTTCGGGCCGATGAGGCGCGTGGCCCTGCCCTGCAGGTAGCGCTTGGCGCGCACCATGTCCTGCACCGGGATGCCCTCGGTGATGCACACGATGAGCGGGATGCCGGCCTCGGCGGCCTCCATGATCGCGTCGGCGGCGCCGGCGGGCGGGACGTAGATGACGCTGGCGTTGGCCCCCGTGGCGGCCACGGCCTCGCGGACGGTGTCGTAGACCGGCAGGTCGACCGCGTAGCGCGCGGGGCGCCCGGGGACGCCGCTGGCATCGCTCTCGCCCTCGAAGCGGTGGTGGCTGCCGCCGCGCCCGGGGTGGACGGCGCCGACCATGTTCGTGCCGTAGGCGATCGCCTTGTCGGTGTGGAACTGGCCGACCTTGCCCAGGCCCTGGACCAGCACGCGGGTGTGGATGTCGACGAAGCGGCTCATCGGGTCAGCTCCACGATCTTGCGGGCGCCGTCCTTCATGTCGCTGGCGCTCACCAGGCCGGGGATGCCGGCCCCCTCGATGATCTCGCGGCCCAGCTCGACGTTGGTGCCCTCGAGGCGCACCACCAGCGGGACGCCCAGGCCGACGTCGCGCACGGCGGCGACGACGCCGTCGGCGATCGTGTCGCAGCGCATGATGCCGCCGAAGATGTTGACGAAGATCCCCTTGACGCTCTCGTCGCGCGTGATGATCTTGAACGCCGCGGTGACGTTCTCGGTGGTGGCGCCGCCGCCGACGTCCAGGAAGTTGGCGGGGGAGCCGCCCACGTGCTGGATGATGTCCATCGTCGACATCGCGAGCCCTGCGCCGTTGACCAGGCAGCCGATGCTGCCATCGAGCTTGATGAACGACAGCCCGAACTTCGACGCCTCGATCTCCGCGGGGTCCTCCTCGCTCAGGTCGCGCAGCGCGACGACGTCCGGGTGCCGGTAGAGGGCGTTCTGGTCGATCGACACCTTGGCGTCGAGCGCGAGCACCTCGCCGGCGCCCGTGACGACGAGCGGGTTGATCTCGACCATGTCGGCGTCGAGTTCGGTCGCGGCGCGCTCCAACGCCGTCAGGAAGGCGACGCCGCGGGCGAAGGCCTCGCCCTGCAGGCCGAGGGCGAAGGCCAGGCGGCGGGCCTGGAAGCCCGCGAGCCCGACCGCCGGGTCGACCTCCTCGCGGACGATCTTCTCGGGGGTGGCCGCGGCGACCTCCTCGATCTCGGTGCCGCCCTCGGTGGACGCCATGACGATGTTGCGCCCGACCGAGCGGTCGAGCACCACCGACACGTACAGCTCGCGGGCGATGTCGATGCCCTGCTCGACGTAGAGCCGCTGCACGAGCTTGCCCTCGGGGCCCGTCTGCACCGTGACCAGCGTGCTGCCCAGCATCCGTTCGGCCAGCGCGTGGACGCGCGCCTCGGCCGCCTCGAGGTCGCCGTCGCGACCGTCCAGGACCACGTTGACGCCGCCGAGGTCGGGGTGCTCGACGAAGCGGCCCTTGCCGCGCCCGCCGGCGTGGATCTGCGATTTCACGACGACGACGTTCACGCCGGTCGCCTCGATCAGCGGGCCAACGGCGGCCTCGGCCTCCGCCGGGCTGGTCGCCATGCGCCCCTGCGGGACGGCGATGCCGCGCGCCGCGAGGAGCGCTTTGGCCTGGTACTCGTGGATCTTCAAGGGGTGACCTCCTGGTGTGGGCCGTCGCGAACGCGACGTCGCGGGCGGCGGTGCGGCAGCGCCCCAGGCTACCCGTTGGCCGCGGACGACGCAAACGTCGTCGCGGGGGCGCGCAGCGACGGGTGGCGTGCGGCTTCCGACGGCGGCCGAGCGGCGTGGCGGGCTAGCATGACGGCATGATTCGAACCGCGATCCT
>JAHYJQ010000240.1 GCA_019429025.1 Trueperaceae bacterium
CCCCGCCGGCGTGTCGGCGGGTCCGGCCTGCGTGTCGGCGGGTCCGGCCTGCGTGTCGGCGGCCCCCGCCGGCGTGTCGGCGGGCCGCGTCGGCGGGCGCGACGACGGGTTCGAGGGTTCCTCTGGGGCGGGCATCGGCGCCAGCCTACACGCTGCCGCGCGGGTCCCGCGCGTGGAGCGAGTCGCCAGCTTCGCCCGCGTCGCGCGCAGCGCGCGCGCCGCGCAGCAGCGCCCGCGCGACGACCGCCTGCACCGCCACACCGAGCACGGCGACCGGCACCCGCGGGCCGCGCCCGACGCTGCTGACGAACGCGGTGTCGCCGTCGTTCGCGGTGTGCGAGGGCCGCGTCACCTGCGCGATCCCGACGTGGGCGGCGACCGCCAGCGCGTGGGCCTCCGCCTTGCCGAGCGGCGCGTCGGTCACCACGGCCACCAGCGTCGTGTTGGCCCCCGGGGCGGGCGCGAAGAGCTCGGCGACGAGCTCCGGATCGGCCCCCAGGCCGCAACCCGCCACCAGCTCGCCGTTGGCGGGGTCGACGAGGTCGCCTGACGCGTTGCTGACCGCCAGCGCGCCCACCAGCGCGCCCCGCACCCGCGTGACGGCGCTGCCGATGCCGGAGCCCTGCGCGCGCTCGAAGCCCGCGAACTTGCCGACCGTCGCACCGGCCCCGACGCCGACCGACCCCTCGGCCACCGGCCCACGACCGCCACGACCGCCCGCGGCGACGGCGGCGGCGTAGCCCGCGTCGGCATCGGGGCGCGCGCGAGGGTCGCCGACGCCGAGGTCGAACAGCACCGCCGCCGGCACGATCGGCACCACCCCGAACGGCGTCGGGAAGCCCGCGCCGCGCTCCTCCAGGTAGCGCACCACGCCCGTGGCGGCGTCGAGCCCGAAGGCGGAGCCGCCCGCGAGAAGCAGCGCGTCGACGCGATCCATCATCTTCTCGGGCGCGAGCAACGCGAACTCCCGCGACCCGGGGGCCGAGCCGAGCACCATGCCCGAAGTCACGGCGCCCGGGGGGTCGAACAGCACGACCGTGCACCCGGTGCGCCCGTGGGCGTCGGTCCAGTGACCCACGCGCACGCCGGGGAGGTCGGTCAGGGTACCGGAGGTCGCGGTCGCGTCGCTCACGGAGAGCCCGCGCTCACTGCGCGGCCGCGCCGATGGCGCGACCCGCTCACGGCGCCGCCCGCCCGGGCCCGCCACCGAGCAGGGCGTCGAGGTCGGCCGGGTCGACGCGGATCACCTCGATGAACTCGAACGGGGTCGTCGAGGTGGCCCGCTCACCCGTGCGGACGTCGATCGGGACCTCCACCTGCAGCGCGCCGGCGACGCCGCCGGAACTGAGGTCGGTGGTGGCCCGGAAGGCCGCGGGGGTGCCGCCGGCGGTCAGGGCGCCGGTCCGCCGATCGATGCGGTGGAACACGATGCCATCGGGAACGGGGAAGCCACTGGCGTTCGCCGGCCGTCCCTGCAGGGCGCCATCGACGAACTCGCTCCACACGTAGATCGGCTGGCGCGAGCTCGTGACCGTCTCGCGCGTGCCGTCGCTGATCGTCATGCTGCGGGGGAGCGACGCGCCGTCGTCGTGGCCGATCCACACGGCGGCCGTCATCCCGGGTGTGGAGCCGACGAACCAGATGTCGCGCTCGTCGTTGGTGGTGCCGGTCTTCCCCGCGACCCACCGCTCGGGCAGCGCCGCGCGCCACGAGAGCGCCGTCGGGTTGCGGTCGACGACGTTGCCGTGCAGCATGTCGAGCATGAGGTAGGCCGTCTGCGGCGTCCACACCTGCTTGCGCCGCGGCTCCGCCTCGAACAGGACGTTGCCATCGGCGTCCTCCACGCGCGTGACGAGGTGGGCCTCCACCTGCACGCCGCCGTTGGCGAACGCGCCGAAGCCGGACGCGTGCTGCAGCGGCGTCGCCTCGAAGGCGCCGAGCGCCAGCGAGAAGTACGGCTGGACGTCGTAGCCGAGCTCGCGCGCGCGGGCCGCGACCGCCTCGGCCGACGCCGCCTCGAGCGTCTTGACGGCGGGGATGTTGCGGCTGAGGTTCACGTGCTCGCGGACGGTGAGCAGGCCCATGAACTGGCCGTCCCAGTTGACCGGCTCGTAAGGCGGTTGCCCGCGCGACAGGAAGGTGGCGGGCTCGTCGATGAGGACGGTGGCCTGGTGGAAGCCACCGAGCTCGAACGCCGTGGCGTAGACGATGGGCTTGAACGACGATCCGGGTTGCCTCAGCGCCTGGGTAGCGCGGTTGTACTCGCCGGGCGCGACGCCGGGGCGCGGCTTGTGCCCGACCATCGCCAGGATCCCGCCCGTCTCGGGGTCGAGGCCGACGATCGCCAGCTGTGCGCCGTCCGGGACCTCCGCGTTCTGGGCGGCCGCGTTCGCCGCGCGCTGGGCCTGCACGTCGATCGTGGTCGTGACGCGGAGGCCGCCCTGCGTGAACACGCGGGATTCGCCGAAGCGCTCCGTGAGGAAGTTGCGCACCGAGAACAGCACGTCGCGCGACAGGTCGGTGGAGAGGCTCGACTGGACGACGACCTGGTCGTCGGTGCGGACCGCCTGGACCACGCCGCCCTGGCCGTCGTAGGCGACCTGCCAGCCGCGCGGCTGGATCGGCTGCCGCCAGGCGCGCTCGGCCGCCTCGCTGCTGATCGTGCCCCGCCGGACCATGTTGTCCAGCACCACCCCCATGCTGGCGCGGGAGCCGATGAAGTCGTTGTGCCGCGGGTTCGGCGCCGGGATGAGGCGCGCGAGGTAGAGGCCCTCGGCGAGCGTCAGCTCGCTGGGGTCCTTGCCGAAGTAGGTCTGCGCCGCCGCCCGGATACCGTAGACGTTGCCGCCCCAGAACACGACGTTGACGTACCGATGCAGGATCTCCGGCTTGGTGAGGCGGCGCTCGAGCTCGACCGCGAGCATGAGCTCCTTCGCCTTGCGCTCGAGCGAGCGGTCGGCGCGCAGGTCGAACAGCACGGTGTTCTTCACCACCTGGGTGGTGATGGTGGAGCCGCCGCGATCGGCGTCGCCGAAGAACTCCTCGTAGAACGCGCGCACGACGCCGAGGAGGTCGAAGCCGTAGTGGCGGAAGAAGTCGGCGTCCTCGTAGGCGATGATCGCCTGCAGCGCCGCCGGCGAGATCTCGTCGAGCGAGACCGGGATGCGGTTGGCGGACTCGCGCTCCTCGCCGAAGACCGGCACGATCTGGCCGATGACGGTGCCGTCGCGCGCGAACACCTGCGAGGTGGCGCTGAACTCCATGGCGTCGAGCAGGTCGAGGGCCGGCAGCTCGTCGGCCCAGCGCAGCGCGGAGGCGCCGAAGAGCGAGCCGACGCTCAGCACGGCCGTCAACACGACGAGGAACGCCCCCTGGAGCAGCTTCCTGACCACGGCGTCAGCCTACCAGGGCGCGCGTGAGACGCGGTAGCGACCAGTGAGAGCCGGTGGGCGCGCTCACCACCCGCGGGTGGCCAGCAGCTCCTCCTCGGGCAGCGTGCTGACGTTGATGCCCACCATCGCCTCGCCCAGGCCGCGGCTGACCTCGGCCAGCACGTCGGCGTCCTGGTAGTGCGTGACGGCCCGGACGATCGCCTGGGCGCGGCGGAACCACGCCTGGGCGCGCTCCTTGCCGGTCTCGTCCGCCGCCGACTTGAAGATGCCGGAGCCGACGAAGACGCCGTCGAGCCCGAGCTGCATCATCATCGCGGCGTCGGCCGGGGTGGCCACGCCGCCCGCGGCGAAGTTGACCACCGGCAGCTTGCCGTTCTCGTGCACGTAGACGACGAGGTCGTACGGCGCGCCGAGGTCCTTGGCGTAGGTCATCAGCTCCTCGCGCGGCATCGCCTGGATCCAGCGGATGCTGCCGAGCACCGAACGCGCGTGGCGCACGGCCTCGACGACGTCGCCGGTGCCCGCCTCGCCCTTCGTGCGGATCATGGCCGCGCCCTCGCCGATGCGCCGCAGCGCCTCGCCGATGTTGGTGGCGCCGCAGACGAACGGCACGGTGAACTGGTGCTTGTCGATGTGGAAGGCCTCGTCGGCCGGCGTGAGGACCTCGGACTCGTCGACGAAGTCGACGCCGAGCGACTGCAGGATCTGCGCCTCCACGAAGTGGCCGATGCGCGCCTTGGCCATCACCGGGATCGAGACCTCGTCGAGGATCTGCTGGATGACGTCGGGGTCGCTCATGCGCGCCACGCCGCCCTGCGCCCGGATGTCGGCCGGCACGCGCTCCAGCGCCATGACGGCGGTGGCGCCCGCGTCCTCGGCGATGCGCGCCTGCTCGCGGTCGACGACGTCCATGATGACGCCGCCCTTGAACATCTCGGCGAAGCCGGTCTTCACCTTGGTGGAACCGATGAGCTTGCCCTGCGGTTCGGGGTTCGTGTCCGACATGTGCTTCCGTCCTCCTGCCCGTGGGGGCCTGCGCTCGTCGACGTGGGGCGCGCCGGTCGGCGCGCGGTGTGCCATTGCCCGTACACAGATCCCGAAGCGCCGCGACGGCAGCGGGGCGGGACGCCTCGTGCCCTCATCGTGTCACACCCGCCGGTCGACGACCGATAGCTGGACGCCGAAACGCGGCGAACGTGAACGCCCCTGGGTCAGCCGGAGCGGGTGAACGCCGCGTAGCGCTCCAGCACCTCGAGCCCGGCGCCGGCCTCGAGCAGCTCGAGGGCCCTGCGCACCCCCGACGCGAGATCGGGCGCCCGCTCGGCGAGGTACAGCGCGGCACCCGCGCAGAGCGCCACCACGTCGCGGCGGGGGCCCCGCTCGCGTCCCGCCAGGATGTCGCGCGCCGCG
>JAHYJQ010000241.1 GCA_019429025.1 Trueperaceae bacterium
GCCGGCCTGGCGCTCGGCGGCGATCAGCTGCGCCTCGCCCTCCGCATGCTCGCTCTCCATGAGCGCGTCGTGCTCGGCCTGCAGCGCCGCCGCGCGGCGGCCGAGGCGCTCGAGCTCCGCGCGAGCGCCAGCGAGCTCGGATCGCGCCGCCGCCAACGCCTCGCGGATCCGGACGAGGTCGCGGCCCAGCTCCTCGTAGCGCGAGTGGGTGGTCCGCGGCGCATCGGCGCGGCGGCGGACGATCACGCGGGCGTAGCGCCGGTAGTGCTCGAGGAAGGCCTCGCCCGCGCGGGTGGCGTCCGCGAGCTCCTCGAGCTGCCGCCGCTCGTCGTCCAGGCCCCGGAACGCCTCCGCCACGTACTCGATGAGGTCGTGCTGCACCGGGCTCAGCGATTGGGTGAGCGCGTCGGAGAGGGCCTGCTCGTTCGGCCTGCGGGAGAGCTGCGGCTGCCGGAGCTGCACGAGCAGGTCGACGAGGGCGTCGTAACGCCGCTCGCCGAGGCCGAAGAGCCGCTCGTCGACGGCGCGCCGGTAGTCCTGCTTGCGGTCGTAGACGCGACCGGCGTCGCCCAAGGCCTCGGCCAGGCGCTCGCGGCTCAGCGCCGTGCGCGAGCCATCGAGCAGTGCGAGATCCTCGCCGACGCGCTGGCTGGTCATGAAGAACCAGTGCCGCGCCATGCCCCGCCCCTCCACCGCCTTGAGCCCGGCGCCGAGCGTGCAGAAGACGCTCTCCCCGTCGTCGGTCAAGCGACCGAACTCGATCCAGGTGTAGCCGAGCCGCTCGGCGTGCGGGTGCGCGCCGCCGAGGAGCAGGTTCCACTCCATCCGCTTGTTGGGGTCGGCGTCCGGCTCGATCCGGCGCGCCGAGAGGTCGCCGTCGAGCAGGAACGGCAGCGTCAGCGCCAGCACCTTCGACTTGCCGGTGCCGTTGTTCCCGCGCAGCAGCAGCCGGCCGTCGACGAAGGGGAAGACCTCGTCGTCGTAGTAGAAGAGGTCGATCAGGCCGAGCCGCAAGGGCTGCCAGCGGGTGGCGGTGGGCGCGGGCGCGGGCGCGTCAAGCATCGCCGGCATCCTCGAAGAGCGACGCGGCGCCGTGCGCCTGGGTCGGCCGCGCGAGGACGGGCGCCGCCACCGCGAAGCGCGCCAGGGCCGGCAGCGCGCGGACGCGGTCGCCGCGGCGCTCGATCAGCCGGAGCGCGGCCAGGCGCTCGAGCGCCGCGTCGGTGAGGGCGACCTCGGCGCCCGGCTCGCTCGCGCCCTGACGCCAGTAGGTCCGGTGCCGCGCGGCGAGGTCGCGGGTCAGGTGCTGGAGCTCCTCGACGCCGTGCTCCCGGGCGCCGGGTCGAGCGAGGTGCTCGGCGAGCAGCAGCGTGAGGTGACCGTTGGTGCCGGGTTCGGGCAGCCCGACGTCGCTGAGGTCGTCCTCGGGGTCGACCATCGCGATGCCCTCGGCGCGCACCTCCGCCACCAGGCCCGTCAGCTCGCCGATGCGGCGGGCGATGGCGGGGCGCTGCCGGCGGAGGTACTCCGCCTCGGCGTCGTCGAGCTCCTCGAAGTAGACGACCGGGTCGTCGAGGAGGCGGCGGGTGAGGCGGTGACGGATGCGCCGGTTCGTCGCCTCGTCGGACTCGGGCGCCTCGACCGCACCCAGGGCGGCGATCCGCTCGCCGAGCGCCTCGGCCGCGACCGTCGAGGGCCCCCGGCGCGCGACCAGCAGCTGCGACAGCACCCGGCGAGACACGTCGTAGAGCACGTCGCCCGTGCCGCGGAGGTACTCCTCCTCGTCCCCGGCGACCCGCGCGAGCACGCCCCAGTGCAGCAACAGGTGGACGACGGCGACCAGGTCGGCCTTCTGGTCGCGGCCGGCGAGCGTGAACTCGACGCCGGCGTCGGCCATCGCCGGCCCGCGCGCGAGGAGCAGGACCTGTTCGGCGAGCCGGCCGAGCGGGATCTGCGCGTCGGCGCGCTCGAGCGCGGCCAGGCTGAGGCAGAAGAGCACGTAGCGGCGCCGCCCGAAGGCGTTGCGGTTGCGCGGGTCGCGCGCGGGGCGCGTGGCGTCGTCGGTCGTGGCGGGCTCCTTGTGGAGCCGGATCACGTCGGCGTCGGCGTGCAGCCGCCAGCCGGTGTTGGCGTCGAACCAACCCCGGAGCTCGGCCAGCTGCGAACGCACCAGCCGGAACTCCTCCTGCTCGGTCGCGCGCAGCAACGGGCGCCTCAGCAGCGCGCGGGCCGCACGCTGGAGGGCGTCGACCTGGCTCACGCCACGCGCCTCGGGTCCGCCCGGGGGGCGACGGGCTCCCGGTCGCGGCGCGGGTCGGGCCCGGGTTCGAAGATCTCGACGAGGTGGTCGCGTCCGTGGAGGATCCCGCGCGTCGAGCGGATCGCGACGACGGGCGCGTCGGCGATGGCGCGCAGGCGGATCCGCAGGCTGCCGTCCCCCGCGCTCACGTCGGTGTGCTCCGCACCGGGTCGGCGGGCGGCGAGCGCGTCGCCGAGCAGGTCGAGGAAGAGCCCGAAGGCGTGCGCGTCGAGGTGGGCGAGCTCGGAGAGGCGCCGCGGTCCGTCGGTGACGAGCGCCTCGCGGGCGCGGGCGACCTGCTCGGCCTCGCGCGCTGCGTGCGCGGCGAGCTGCGCCTTGAGGTCGCTGCGGTCGAGCACCCGGTTCGGCCTGCCGCGACGCTCGTAGGCGCCGGTGCGGCGCAGTTGGGGCGAGACGACGATCGGCTCGGCGTCGGCCCACGGCGCGCCCACGGTCCTCGGTTCGTCGGCCCAGCGCTGCAGGGTGACGGCGTCGACCGACAGGTGCCGGGCCGGATCGAGCCCGAAGGCCGCGTGCCACAGGCGGTGCCGGTCACCGTCGCTGGGGGCGGACGCGAACCAGCGCGCGAGCGTGAGGAAGTCCGCCGAGCGATCCGAGCGGCCGGCGCGGCGCACGTTCACCTCGCGGACCACGTCGAGCAGGGCCGGGATGGCGGCCAGCGCGCGGGTCCGCAGCAGCTTCGCCTGGCTCTCGCGTCCGCCGCTCGACACGAACCAGCCCACCAGGCCCGTCCAGCGGTTGCGCCAGCGATCGCGGGCGCGCTCGAGCGCCCGCAGCGCCGCGGGGTCGTTCGGATCGGGCGCCTCGTCGGCCGCCTCGTCGGCGGCGATCCGGTCCAGCAGCGACGTGATCCGGCCGACGTCGGCGTCCCGGATGAGGCCCGCGATCGAGGCCCCGATCGTCACCAGGTCCTGGATGAAGCGCTCCAGGTAGTCGATGAGCTTGTCCTTGTAGGCGATGAAGGCGTCCTCGCTCGTGCCCTCCAGGTCGATGCTGCGCTGCAGTGACGCCATGAAGGCGGTGGCGTTCTCGGCGAGATCGGTGAAGCGGCCGGTGAGGGCGTTCAGCGTCTGGCGCAGCTTGCCGAGGTCCGGCTCGGCGGCCGCGGCCAGGTGGCCGAGCTCACGCAGGCCGAGTTCGATGTCCGCGAGCGCCACCGCCTGCAGGGCGCCACGCCGGCCGAGCGCATCGTCGAACGTCCGCAGCGCTCGCTCCGCTGCCTCGCCCTCGTGCGTGAGGCCGTAGAGCAGCCGCCGGCGGTAGAAGTCCTCGACGGCCGTGACGCGGCTGGTGTCCGGATGAGAGCGGAGGTTGCCCCAGCGCTCGAGGCTGTCGAGCTTGGCGGTGAGTTCGTCGGCCTCGATGCCGGCGCCGCCATCGACATGCAGGCTCGCGGCGACGTCCTCCGGCCGCAGGTGGACCTGGAAACGTTCCTTGGCCGTCAGGAAGGCGGCCAGGATGCGGCGGTACGTCGCGGCGCCCTCGGTGGTCAGGTGCGCGAAGACGTCGAAGCGCTCCGGTGCGGCGTGGGGGAGGTCGCCGGCTGCCGTCATGGCTTCGCAGGATACGACGGCGTGGGCGTGTTCCCGGGTCGAGTGCGAGGAGTGGCTCGCCGAGGTGGGGTTGGGCATCGGGTCGAGTCCCTGCGTCCCGGTCTGCCGCCGCCCTCGAGGCCCCGCGGGTAGGTGGTGCGGCAGGTCGGCTCGAGCCGCCCCTGCGGCGCGAGCGCGCGGTGGCCGGTGCCGAGGTCGATGCGGTCGCTGATGCGGTTCTCGAACGTCGGTATGCCCGGGAGTCGGTCGCGCTGACCTGGGTCCGCCGTGGCCGTACGGGTTCGTGTCGGCATCGATCGCTGCCCCAACGCGCAGGCGCGGCGTCAGAGGCGCGTTCCCCGTTGGCACCGCCAAGGTTCTTGCCGGCATCGTGCGCGTGGCTGGCCCGGCGGCCGACGACGGGCTTCAGGCACTTGATGAAGCATCATGTGATGCCTAGAATGACGCTCGGGAGGCCGAGTGATGCGCACCACCGTGAACCTGGACATCGATCTGCTGGCGGAGGCGTCGCGCCTGACGGGGGTGACCGAGCGCACGGCGCTGCTCCACGCGGGGCTCCGGGCCCTGATCGAACGCGAGAGCGCGCGTCGTCTCGCGCGCATGGGCGGGTCCCAGCCCGACCTCGAGCCCGTGCCCCGCAGGCGCGGCGGCGCGTGATGCTGGTCGACACCTCGGTCTGGGTGCGCCACCTGCGTGAGGGCGATGTCCACCTCGCGGCCGCCCTGGAACGCGCCGAGGTGTGGACGCATCCGTGGGTGATCGGGGAGTTGGCGTGCGGCCGGCTCTCGGACCGCGCCACCGTGCTCGAGCTCCTGCGCGCGCTGCCGACGACGCCCGTCGCCAGCGTCGACGAGGTGCTGGCGCTCATCGAGCGCCGCGCCCTCATGGGTCGCGGCATCGGCTGGGTCGACGTGCCGCTGCTCGCCTC
>JAHYJQ010000242.1 GCA_019429025.1 Trueperaceae bacterium
GGCGACCGGGACGCCGCCCGCTACGCAGGCCGCCGGGGCGACGGACGACGCCCCCGCCGCCGCGCCCGAGGACGCCATCGCGGCGAGCGACCCGCCGGCGGGCGAACCGGACCCGTTGGCCGACGGCGGGGTCGCCATCGACCTCCCCGAGGGCTTCGTCGCCATCGCGCCGGTCGTCGCGCAACGGCGCCTGGCGTTCGAGGAGCCCGCAGACGTACTCGACCCGGAGCTCGACTACGCCGCCGTCATCGAGACCAACCGCGGCACCCTCTTCGTCGAGCTCTACGAGCGCGAGACGCCGGTCACCGTCAACAACTTCGTCTTCCTGGCGCTCCACCGCTACTTCGACGGCATCGTGTTCCACCGGGTCATCGACGGCTTCATGGCCCAGACCGGCGACCCGACGGGCACCGGCACGGGCGGCCCCGGTTACCGCTTCGCCGACGAGATCGTCGACGACCTGCGGCACGACGGCCCCGGCGTCCTGTCGATGGCCAACGCCGGCCCAGGGACCAACGGCTCGCAGTTCTTCCTCACCTTCGACGCCACGCCCTGGCTCGATGGCGCGCACACGGTGTTCGGCCGCGTGGCCGAGGGCCTCGAGGTGCTCGACGCCATCACCCGCGTCGACCCGCAGCAGCCGTCGGTCGTCGCGCTCCTCGCGGACCCGGCGTCGTCCGTCCGCGACCAGGGCCTCGAACTGGAGGGCGACGGCAGCGTCGAGGAGGCGCTCCGCGAGGCCCTCGGCGTGACACCGGTGCCCGGCCCCGGCTACGAGATCGCTGGTACGCGTGTCATCATCGGCAGCGTGAACGGCGAGGCCGCGGCCGGCTTCTTTCCCAGCGCCGACCGCATGGAGCGCGTCACGATCGTGGCCCGGCCGCATGACTGACGCTGCCAGCTTCTCCCCCACCCCAGGAGGCCCCATGAACGCACGACTCGACGGCTACGAGCAGGTCCCCCACTTCGGCGCCGAGCGCGTCACGCAGTTCGAGCGCGCCGGTCAGGCGCTCGAGGACGGTCACGAGTACCTCGCCGTGATCGACACCGACCGCGGCGAGATGGTCGTCGACCTCGAGCAGGACCGCACCCCGGCGACGGTGAACAACTTCGCCTTCCTGGCGCTGCACCGCTACTTCGACGGCATCGTCTTCCACCGCGTGCTCGAGGACTTCATGGCCCAGACGGGCGACCCGACCGGCACGGGCCGCGGGGGCCCCGGCTACCGCTTCGCGGACGAGTTCCATCCGGACCTGCGCCACGACGCGCCCGGCGTGCTGTCGATGGCCAACGCCGGCCCCGGCACCAACGGCTCGCAGTTCTTCATCACCTTCGGGGCCACGCCCTGGCTCGACGGCAAGCACGCGGTGTTCGGTCGCGTCGTCGACGGCGTCGAGGTCCTCGACGCGATCACCCGGGTCGACCCGCAGCGCCCCGGTGGGGCGAACCCGGACGCGATCCGCAGCGTGACGATCTGGCGGCGCGCGGTCGGCTGACGCCGGACCGACCCGGCGATGGTGGGGCGCCGCGGGCAGCGGCGCCCCGTTCTCGTTCACCCCCTGAGCGGTGGCATCTTCAGGGTGCGCCGGCGGGCGTGGTCCACGAGATGGGCCTCGAACGTCGCCACCGGCACGCCGCGCCGTTCGGGCTCCTGGCGGCTGCGGAAGGCCACCTCGTCGGCCTCGATCTCCTTGTCGCCCAGGATGACCGTGTAGGGCACCTTGTAGAGCTCGGCGTCGCGGATCTTCGCCTGCATGCGCTCGTTGCTGGCATCGACCTCGACGCGCAGGCCCGCTGCGCGGAAGCGCGCCTGCAGCCGGCGGGCCGGCTCCAGGTGGCGGTCGGCGATCGGCACGATCCGCACCTGCTCGGGCGCGAGCCACAGCGGGAAATCGCCGGCGAAGTGCTCGATGAGGAAGCCGATGAGGCGCTCGTGCGTCGACAGCGGCGCCCGGTGCAGGCACAGGGGCGTGCGCCGCTGGTTGTGCTCGTCGATGTAGTTCAGGTCGAAGCGCGCGGGCACGGCGAAGTCGACCTGGTTGGTGGAGAGCGTGAACTCGCGGCCGATCGCGCTCTTGATCTGCACGTCGATCTTGGGCCCGTAGAAGGCTGCCTCGTCCTCGACCTCCACGAAGTTGATGCCGCCGTGCTGCAGCGCCCGGCGGGTCATCTCCTCGGTGCGCAGCCACAGCTCGGGCTCGTCGACGTACTTCTTGCCGAGGCCGTCGGGCGTGTGCTTCGAGAAGCGCATGACGTAGTCCTCGATGCCGAACAGCGCGAAGTAGCGCAGGTACAGGTCGACCACCGCGAGGAACTCGGCCTCGAACTGCTCCTCGGTGCAGTAGATGTGGGCGTCGTTCATGTTCATGCTGCGGACCCGCATGAGGCCCATGAGGGCGCCGGAGTCCTCGTAGCGGTAGCAGGTCCCGTACTCCGAGAGCCGCAGCGGGAGGTCGCGGTAGGAGCGCGGCCGCGCCGCGAAGATCTTGTGGTGGAAGGGGCAGTTCATCGGTTTCATGTAGTAGCGCACGTGCTCGAGTTCCATCGGCGGGTACATCGAGTCGGCGTAGTACGGCAGGTGCCCGCTCTTGAGGAAGAGCTGCTCCTTCGAGACGTGCGGGGTGCGCACCTGCTGGTAGCCGGCCGCCAATTCCATCTCTTTCGCCAGGCGCTCGATCTGCTCGACGAGGACCGTCCCGCGCGGCAGCCACAGCGGCAGGCCGGGGCCGACGTCCTCGTCGAGGACGTAGAGGTCGAGTTCGGCGCCGAGCTTGCGGTGGTCGCGCCGACGCGCCTCCTCGAGCTGCCACAGGTGGTGCTCGAGGTCCTCGGCGGTGGCGAACGCCGCCCCGTAGACGCGCTGCATCATCGGCCGCGTCTCGTCGCCGCGCCAGTAGGCTCCGGCGACGCTCATGAGCTTGAAGTGGGGCGTGACGTCGCCGGTGGACCGTACGTGCGGCCCGCGGCAGAGGTCGGTGAACCCGTCGCCGCCGCCCTGCTCGTAGAAGCTGATCGCCACGTCCTCGGGGAGGTCCTCGATGAGCTCGACCTTGTACGGGTCGCCCTGTGCTCGCCAGTGCGCCAGCGCCTCCGCGCGCGGGACCTCGTAGCGGCGCAGCGGCAGCCCGGCGGCGATGATCGCGCGCATGCGCGCCTCCAGGCCCTCGAGGTCCTCCGGCGTGAGCGTGCGGGGCAGGTCGAAGTCGTAGTAGAAGCCGTTGTCGATGACCGGGCCGACGCCCATCCGCACGCTGTCGGGCGCGTGCCCCTCGGCGACCAGCGCCTCGCGCACCGCCTGCGCGAGCACGTGCGCCAGCGTGTGCCGCTGCAGCGTCAGCAGGTCGTCGGCGTCGCGCTTGGTGACGATCGCCAGGCGGCCCCCCTCGGGGAGCGGCGTGAGCAGGTCGGCGAGGGCGCCGTCGACGCGCGCGCCGACCGCCGCCCGGGCGAGGCCCGGACCGATCGCTGCGGCGGCGTCGGCGGCCGTCGCGCCGGGCGCGAGGTCCAAGCGTTGACCGTCGGGCAGGAAGACGTGCATGGGGGACTCCTCGGCGCGGGCGACGCGCGTGCCGGACGCGCCCGCGAGCGCCGGTCATGCTAGCACGTGACATACTGACGGCCATGCACCTCGTGGCGGTCGTCGGCGGCGACCAGGACCTCGCCCACCGCTTGCGCGGCTTCCGGGACGCCGGGCAACGCTTCCTCCTCCACCCCATCGCACCCCGGCCGTTGCCGGCCCTGACCGAGGCCCTCCGCACCCTCGACTTCGCGGGCGCCATCGTGCTCGACGCGGGCAGCCAACGCGACGCGGGCGCGGCCGCCGAGCGTGCCTCGCTCGACGTCCGCGAGTTGCGGGCCGCGGACGCCCTGGTCATCACCCCCGCCGGCGTCGTGACCGACCTCCACCTCGGACGCGCCATCGGCGCGGCGCTGCGGCAGCGCCTGTGGGACCCGCGCGGGGCGCGCGCGGTCGTCCAGGGCTCGGATCTCTCCGCTCGCGCGGCGGCGCGCGAGCTCGTCAGCCTGGGCGTGGCCCACCTGTGCGTGATCGCCCCGGACCGCCCGGAGGCGGAGCGCGTCACGGGGCTGCTGGCGGCCGCGACGGCGACCGCGGCCGTGGCCGAGGCGGAGCCCGCGGCGCAGGCGATGCTGGAGCGGGCCGACCTCGTCGTCCGCTCGAGCGAGGCGGCGACCCTGCCCGCGCACGTGCTGGGTCCCCACCTGGCGCTCGTCGACCTGGTGCCCGGGACGCTGTCGTCGTGGCGGCGTCGCGGCCTCGAGGTCGGCGCCCTGACGATCGGCGCGCTCGACGTCGAGGCCCACCGCCTCCAGCTGGCCCTGACCTCCATCCTCGGGCCCGGCGTCGCGCTCGAGCCACTCATGGCCCTCGTGCACGACGCTTGACTTGACTCATCCCTCTCAAGCCGCCGGGCGTCAGGCTGTGCATGTGTCGCGCCGACGCCCGCCAGGCATCCTCCGCGCGCCGTCGCTCCTCGCCGCCGCCGTCCTCTGCGGCGCGGCCTGGGCGAGCGGCCTCGTGGGGTCACCCGGCCTCGTCGCGGAGGTCCCCCTGTGGGACGCCACGATCGAGGTCACGGAGGGCGCCGTGGCGGTCTCGGCCGGCGGGACCACGCTGGTGTACGTCGACGGCCTCGGCTGGCTCGCCGACTTCGTGGCGCCGCCACCGCGCGTCCTGGACGGCGTCGCCTGGGTGGCGCCCGAGGTCGCGGCGGCGCTCGGCCTGGCGCCCGAGCCGAGCGGCAGGGCGACGCCAGGCGACGGCGGTGCGCCGTTGGCAG
>JAHYJQ010000243.1 GCA_019429025.1 Trueperaceae bacterium
GGGGCGGCCGCCGGCCCGCTCCGGGCCCCGCGGCCGCCCCGCGTCCGTTTCGTCCCGTGCGCGGCGCACCCCCGCACGATCGGGCCGCGCGGCCCGCGCCCCGCGCGGACGCCCCCCTGGAGGCCCCATGCCCCGCCCCGTCACCCTGTTCACCGGCCAATGGGCCGACCTGCCCCTCGCCGAACTCGCCCCCCTTGCCAAGGAGATGGGCTACGACGGCCTCGAGCTCGCCTGCTGGGGCGACCACCTCGACGTGAGAGCGGTACTCGACGAGCCCGGCTACGCCGAGTCCCGCCTCGAGCTGCTGGCGAAGCACGACCTGAAGCTCTTCGCCATCTCCAACCACCTCGTCGGCCAGGCCGTGTGCGACCCGATCGACGAGCGCCACGAGAGCATCCTCCCGCCCCACGTGTGGGGCGACGGCGATCCCGAGGGCGTGCGCCAGCGCGCCGCCGAGGAGATGATCGCCACCGGCCGCGCCGCCGCCAAGCTCGGCCTCAAGGTCGTCAACGGCTTCACCGGCTCCTCGGTGTGGCACGCGCTCTACGCCTTCCCGCCCACCTCGCAAGCCTACTGGCAGGCCGGCTTCGACGATTTCGCCCGCCGCTTCACGCCCATCCTCGACGCCTACGCGGAGGCGGGCGTGCGCTTCGGCCTCGAGGTGCACCCCACCGAGATCGCCTTCGACATCGCCTCCGCGGAGCGCGCCATCGAGGCCCTCGGCGGCCACCCGGCCTTCGGCTTCAACTACGACCCGTCGCACCTCGGCTACCAGGGCGTCGACTACGTCGCCTTCCTGCGCCGCTTCGCCGACCGCATCGTGCACGTGCACATGAAGGACGCCTGGTGGGGCCGCGGCGACGGCAGCGCCGGCGTGTTCGGCGGCCACACCGACTTCGGCGACGCGCGCCGCTACTGGGACTTCCGCAGCGTCGGCCGCGGCGACGTCGACTTCGAGGAGATCATCGTCGCGCTCAACGACATCGACTACCAGGGCCCGCTGTCGGTCGAGTGGGAGGACGTGCGCATGGACCGCGTCCACGGCGGCGCCGAGTCCGCGGCGTTCTGCAAGCAGGTCGACTTCGCGCCCTCCGGGGTCGCGTTCGATGCCGCCTTTGCCAAGGACGACGGATGACCCGCCGGCTGCGCTACGGCATGGTGGGCGGCGGCGAGGGCGCCTTCATCGGCGCCGTCCACCGCCACGCGATGGCGCTCGACCACCGCTACGCGCTCGAAGCCGGCGCGCTCTCCTCCACCCCGGAGAAGGCCCGCCGCTCCGGCGCGGCGGTCGGCCTTCCCGACGACCGCAACTACCCCACCTGGGAGGCGATGCTCGAGGGCGAGCTCGCGCGACCGGCCGAGGAGCGCATCGACCTCGTCGTCGTCGTCACCCCCAACCACGTGCACTACCCCGTCGCCAAGGCCTTCGCCGACGCCGGCATCCACGTCGTCTCCGACAAGCCGCTCGTCCACACGAGCGAGCAGGCCGACGACCTCGTCGCCACGGTGGCGCGCACCGGCGTCGTGTTCGGCGTCACCTACAACTACACCGGCTACCCGATGGTGAAGGAGGCGCGCGCGCTCATCCGCGACGGCGCGATCGGCGCGCTGCGCAAGGTCATCGTCGGCTACCACCAGGGCTGGCTGGCGACCAAGCTCGAGGACGAGGGCGCCAAGCAGGCCGAGTGGCGCACCGACCCCGCCCGCAGCGGCGCGGCCGGCGCCATCGGCGACATCGGCTCGCACGCCGAGAACCTCGTCGCGACCGTCACCGGCCTCGAGATCGAGGCGATCTGCGCCGACCTGACCACCTTCGTGCCCGGCCGCCGCCTCGACGACGACGGCAACCTGCTGCTGCGCTACCGCGGCGGCGCCAAGGGCGTGCTGGTGGCCTCGCAGGTCGAGATCGGCCACGAGAACGACCTCGTGCTGCAGGTGTACGGCGAGACCGGCGCGCTCACCTGGCGCCAGGAGGACCCGAACTACCTGTGGCACGCCCCGCTCGACGCCCCCGTGCGGCTGCTGCGCCGCGGCAACGGCTACCTCGGCGCCGACGCGCAGCGCTTCACGCGCCTGCCGTCCGGCCACCCCGAGGCCTTCTTCGAGGCCTTCGCCAACGTCTACCGCGAGGTCGCCGACGCGATCGAGCGGCACGGGCGCGGCGAGGACCCGGCGGGCGACTACCCCACGGTCGCCGACGGCGCGCGCGGCGTGCGCTTCATCGAGCGCACCGTCGCCAGCGCGGCCTCCGACCAGAAGTGGACCCCCTTCGCATGAGCGATCCCTACGCCCCCACCCCCGCCGACCGCTTCACCTTCGGGCTGTGGACCGTCGGCAACGTCGGCCGCGACCCCTTCGGGGAGCCGACGCGCCCGCCGCTGGACCCCACCACCACCGTCGCCAAGCTCGCCGAGCTCGGCGCCTACGGCGTCAACCTCCACGACCACGACCTGGTGCCCGACGGCAGCAGCGCCGCGGAGCGCGACCGCATCGTGGCGCGCTTCAAGCGGGCGCTCGACGACCATGGCCTGGTGGTGCCGATGGCGACCACCAACCTCTTCACCGACCCGGTCTTCAAGGACGGCGCCTTCACCAGCGCCGACGCCCGCGTGCGCCACTACGCGATCGCCAAGACGATGCGCGCCATGGACCTCGGGGTCGAGCTCGGCGCCCGCACCTACGTCTTCTGGGGCGGCCGTGAGGGCGCCGAGGTCGACGCCGGCGACAAGCTCCTCGACGCGCTGGCCTGGTACCGCGACGCGATCGACTACCTGAGCGACTACGCCCGCGGCCAGGGCTACGACCTGCGCTTCGCGCTCGAGCCCAAGCCCAACGAGCCGCGCGGCCACGCGTTCCTCCCCACCGTCGGCAGCGCGCTCGGCTTCATCGCCACGCTGCAGCACCCGGAGATGGTCGGCCTCAACCCCGAGCTGGCCCACGAGACGATGGCCGGTCTGTCGTTCCCCCACGCGATCGCGGCCGCGATCGACGCCGGCAAGCTCTTCCACGTCGACCTCAACGACCAGATCATGGGTCGCTTCGACCAGGACCTGCGCTTCGGGGCCGAGAACCTCAAGACCGCGTTCTTCACCGTGCTGCTGCTCGAGGAGCACTACGACGGCCCGCGCCACTTCGACGCGCACGCCCTGCGCACCGAGGACGAGGACGGCGTGTGGGCCTTCGCGGCGGGCTGCATGCGGACCTACAAGATGCTGGCGGAGAAGGCGCGCCGCTTCCGCGCCGACCCCGAGATCGCTGAGGCGCTGGCCGCCTACCGCGCGGACGACCCGGACGGCGCCTGGCCCCCGCGCTACACGGCCGAGCACGCCGCGGCGCTCAAGGCGCGCGCGTTCGAGCTCGAGCCCCTGCGGCGTCGCGGCCCCGGCCTGGAGCGCCTCGACCAGCTCGCCGTCGAGCTGCTGCTCGGCGTCCGATGAGCGCCGTGGCCACCACCGCTGCCGACCGGGTCCTCGGCGTCGACGTCGGGACCTCGGGCGTCGGGGTCGTCGCGCTCGACCGCGAGGGGCGGGCGGTGGCGCGCGCCGATCACGGCGTGCCGCTGCTGACCCCGCAGCCGGGCTGGACCGAACAGGACCCGGCCACCTGGGTGGCCGCCGCCGAGGCGGGCCTGCGCGACGTCGTCGCCGAGGTGGGCGCCGAGCGCATCGCCGCGATCGGCCTCTCGGGCCAGATGCACGGCATGGTGCCGCTCGACGCCGACGACCGGGTGGTGCGGCCCGCGCTGCTGTGGAACGACCAGCGCACCGGCGACGCCGTCCGCGAGATCGAGGCGGCGATCGACCGCGGGCGCCTGATCGCGCGCACCGGCAACCCCGCCATCACCGGCTTCCAGCTGCCCAAGGTCGTGTGGCTGCGTCGGAACGAGCCCGACGCCTTCCGGCGCACGGCCCGGGTGCTGCTCCCGAAGGACTACCTCGGCTTCCACCTCACCGGCGAGGCCGTGGCCGAACCGGCGGACGCCTCGGGCACGGGCGCCTACCACCTCGCCGCCGGCGCCTGGGACGAGGAGGTCCTGGGCGCGCTCGGCCTCGACGTCTCCCTGTGGCCTCGCCTGGTCCGCTCGGACGAGCGGGTCGGCGGCCTGCTCGCCTCGGTCGCGGAGCGCATCGGCCTGCCGGCGGGCACCCCGGTGGTCGCCGGCGCCGGCGACAACGCCGCGGCGGCGACCGGCCTGGCCCTCGGCCGCGCCCACCCCGAGGTGGGAAGCGTCAGCCTGGGGACCTCCGGCGTGCTGTTCGCGGCGCTCGACGAACCCACGCCCGACCCCGAGGGGCGGGTGCACCTCTTCGCCCACGCCGACGGCGGCTTCAACCTCCTGGGCGTCACCCTGGCCGCAGGCGGCAGCCTGCGCTGGTACCGCGACACCTTCGCGCGCGGGCGCGGCTTCGACGAGCTCATGGCGGCGGCCGCCGACGCGCCGGCGGGCGCGGGCGGCGTCAGCTACAAGCCCTACCTGGCCGGCGAGCGCACGCCGCACCTGCGTCCGGACCTGCGCGGGTCGTTCCACGGCCTGTCGCTGGCGACGACCGAGGGGCACGTGGTCCGGGCCGTCCTGGAGGGCGTGGCCTTCTCACTGCGCGAGGCGCTGGACGTCATGGCCCCGTTGGCGCGGCCCGAGCGCTGGCTGGCCACCGGCGGCGGGGCCGCCTCCGACCTGTGGCTGGGCATCGTCGCGGACGCCCTCGACACGCCGGTGGGCCGCCCGCCCGGGCCCGACGGCGAGGTGGCCGAGGTGGGGGCGGCGGGGGGGG
>JAHYJQ010000244.1 GCA_019429025.1 Trueperaceae bacterium
CCCGAGCGGCGGGGTCGCGCGGACCATGCCCACTGCGCCCAGCCGAGGATGAGGAGCCCGCCGCCGATGGGCGCGACCGCACCGAACGCGCCGACGTCGGTCGCGACGAGCGCGTACAACGCACCCGAGAAGACGGCCGTGCCGGCCAGCAGCGTCCCGCCCACCCGCGCGGCCGCCGCCTCCGCCATCGTGCCCGCCAGCCGGGCCTGGTGCAGGACCAGCAGCGCCAGCGCATGGAGGAACTGGTAACGCACGGCGGTCTCGAAGGTCTCGAGCCGGCGCGGCGAGAGCACGCCGTCCAAGGCGTGGGCGCCGAAGGCGCCGAGAGCGACGGCGGTGCCGGCCAGGGCGGCGCCGAGGACGCCCCACGCAGGCGACGCGTCGGACGCTCTCGTCACCGAGGGACCGCCGCCGGCGCGAGCGCCTTCACGTCCTCGCGCACGGTCACCTGGTCACCGCCCGCGGCACGACGCGAGGGGACGTGCTCCGTCGCGGCGAGGCGGCCGTCCGAGAGCCTGAGGCGGGCGTCCGCGATCGACGAGAGCGATTCGTCGTGGGTGACCAGCACCACCGTGCGCCCCTCGGCCGCGACGTCGCGCAGGGCAGCGGCCACCTCGCGACCGGTGACGCTGTCGAGCGCGCCCGTCGGCTCGTCGGCGAACACGACGTCCGGGTCGTTGGCCAGCGCGCGGGCCAGGGCGACGCGCTGGCGCTCGCCGCCCGAGAGGCGATGGGGCAGGTGGTCGGCCCGTTGGGCGAGGCCGAAGCGGCGCAGCAGGTCGTCCGCCCGCCGCCGTCGCTGGGCGGGGCCGGCGCCCGCGAGCCCGAGCGGCAGCTCGACGTTCTGGCGGGCCGTGAGGACGGTCACGAGGTTGAACGACTGGAACACGAAGCCGAAGCGCCGCAGCCGGACGCTCGCGCGCTCGGCCTCGGAGCGCTGGTGCACGGCGAGGTCGTCGAGCCACACGCCGCCCGTGGTGGGGACGTCGAACCCGGCCAGCAAGTTGAGCAGGGTCGACTTCCCGGACCCCGACGGACCCACGACCGCGGTGATGGCGCCCTCGGAGAACGCATGCTCGAAGCCGGCGAGCGCCACGACGTCACCGCTGGGGGCACGGTAGGTCTTGCCGAGGTCGCGGGCGATCAGCACGCCGCGCAGCATACCGCGCGCGGTGGTCGCTCAGCGTCCGCCCGAGCTGCCGCCGCCTCCACCGCCGCCGCCGCCGCCCGACGAGGACCCGCCGCTCGAGGCCGAGGCGCCCGCCTTGGACAGCGCCGAGGAGAGGCCCCTGGCCGCCTTGGAGATACCGGCGAGGTTGCTCATGTTGCTCGCGCCCAGCCAGGCGCCCTGCCGGGCCATCTGGGTCTGGTCGAGGCCCCTCGCCGGCGCGACCCGCTGCAGCGTCTTGAGGAACCGCTCGGCCACGCCGAGCGCGGCCGCGTAGACGTAGTAACGGTCCCAGAGCATGAAGAAGTCAGGGGGGGCGTCCTTCATGCGGCTGTAGTCCGACAGCGTGCGCTTGAAGCCGAGCCAGCCGGCCACCTCGTGGGCGACCTCGGGCCGCCAGGCCGGCAGCGCTGCCGAGGCCACGATCAGCAGGACGAGGGCGATGACGGCGGCCACGATCATCGCCACGCGCGCGGCGTCGACGAACACGAACGCCAGCCCCACGCCGGCCGCGAGCGCGAGGAACGAGCGGATCGTCCAGCGCTTGGTCGCGGCGCCGCTCTCCGGGGTGGTCAGCGGCCCCCCCATGAAGCCCTCCACCCACTTGCGCACGAGCGGCGCCCAGCGGGCCAGGAAGGGCTGGGCGTTCGACTTGCCGTAGGACTCGAGCTGCGCCAACGTGATCTCGTCGGGGGCGCCGTCGCGGCGACGCGCCTTGGCGGCCGCGCTCAGGTAATCGAGCACCTGTCGCTCGAAGGTCTCGAGGCCCGAGGTGTCCGCGCCGGGCTGCAGCAGGATGCGGAACTTCCGGCCCTCGCCGTCGAAGCGGACCATCCCCCGGCGCGCCAGGTCCATGATCGTCGCGAACCAGGCCGGCCCCATGCTGCCGGCGTTGAAGTGTTGGCTCAGCATCGCGGTGACGGCCGCGGGCGGCAGGTCGCGCGGCGGTTCGAAGGGGTAGCGCATGCCGTCCGTGCGTGGCTCGCGACCGACCCGCTGCCAGGCCCCGTAGATCCCGGAGCCGAGCCACAGCAGCCACGCGAGCGGCAACAGGCCCCACAGGAGCGAACCGCGGAAGGCGCGGTACAGGCGGCCGCGCTCCTGGACGCCGGAGATCCTGGCCTGGTCGCGCAGCGACTCCTCGAGCCCGGGGCGCGTGCCGCGCACGGTGAACGTCGCCGGGTCCATCAGGTAGCGGATCTCGACGCCGTCGCCGCTGGGGATGCGGTCGAACGCGACCGTCAGGACCCGGCGATCGCCCGAGAGGGCGACGCGGGGCTCCTCCGGGTTGCCGTAGCGCATGACGTAGGCGTCGTAGGGCTCCGCCATCGGCCCGGGCGCGGCGACGGTGAGGCGGTAGCCGACGATCGGCGGGTGGTCGAGCTGGATCAGGTTCCAATACCACTGCACCACGTCGGTGTAGGGCTCCACGGTGCCGTCGAGGCGGTAGATGAACGCCACCCGGCGCTCCCTCACGCGCGTCTGGTTGCGGACGACGACCTCCGTGCCTGCGCTGCACGGCTGCTGGAACGCGGTCGCGGGGGGACCGGGCGACACGGCGCCGGAGCCGTCGAGCAGGGTCAGCGTGACCGAGCTCGGGTGGCCGACGCAGATGAGGGCCTCGCCGAAGTCCTCGTCCGGCGTCCATAGCGTGCGCTCGTCACGCACGACGACGCTGCCGTCGGCGGCGATCGTCACCTCCTGCACGACGTCGCGCCACTCGAAGCGGGCCTGCGCCCAGGCGCTGGCGAACACGAGGAGCAGCAGGAACGCGAGGTGGGTCCGGCGGCGGTGGTGCGGTGCGCTGCGCATGGCGCCAGTCTAGGCCGTCCGGACCGTGCCCGTCGCGGTCACTCTCGCGCGAGCGCCACGGCGATCGGCACCCGCGCGGCCCGGCCCGCCGGCAGCAGGCCCGCCAGGAGGCCCATGCCGGCCGCGACGGCGACCGCGAAGGCGACGAGGCGTGGCGTGACCGCGGCGACCTCGAGGGCGATCAGGTCGAGGGAGACGAGGTTGACCACCCAGGCGCCGAGGAAGCCCAGGGCCACGCCGACCGCGGCCCCGATGAGCGACAGGACGACCGACTCGAGCAGCACCAGGCCGAACAGGAAGCGCGGGCGGGCGCCGACGGCGCGCACGACGCCGAACTCGCGGGTGCGCTCGAACACGCTCATCAGCATCGTGTTGGCGACGGCGATCGCGCCGACGATCAGCGCGATGGCGCTGATGCCGAGGCGCACGACGTCGGAGATGGCAAGGCCGCGCTCGATGACCTCGAGCAGCTCGGCACGCGTCTGCACCCCGAGTTCCGGGTAGTCGGCCATGATCGCCGCGGCGACCTCGTTGGCCTTCGAAGCCTCGACGATCTCGACGACGAAGAAGGACACGCGGTCCTCGACGCCGATGGCGGCCTGCAGGCTGGTGAGCGGCACCAGCACCGAGTTGTCGAGCAGCCCGCCCGCGCCGCCGCCGATGCCGACGACGTCGAAGGACGCTCGTGGGTTCAGCCTCAGGGTCTCCCCGACGCCGAGCCCCAGGCGTTCGGCCGTCTGCGGGCCCAGCACGGCCACCATGGCGCCCTCGTCCTCGGCAGCCAGCTGCCTGCCATCCGCGATGGTGAAGTCCACGTAGATGGAGGCGACGTCGGCGTCGGCCGGGAGGCCCTGGAACACGATCGCGCTGCCCGGGCTCAGGCCGCTGCGGACGTGCAGCAGGATGGGGACCAGGTTGACGATGCCGTAGCGCTCTGCGGCGGCCAGCAGGTCGTCGGCGTAGGCGATGGGCAACTCGGGGATCTCCGCGAAGGAGCTGGTCTGGAGGTCGCCGAAGCTGACCTGCAGGTCGGGGCCCACGCCGCTCAGCTCCTGGCTGAAGGCCTGGCGCAGGCCCTCGCCGAGCGACAGGAAGACGACCGTGGAGCCGACGGCGATCGCGATGCCGAGGGCGGTCAGGAAGGTGCGCAGCGGGCGGCGCAGCAGGGCGGCGGTGGCCAGCGACGGGACCACGGCGTCAGCGCTCGAAGGCGCGGCCGAGCACGGCCCCGGGACCGCCCATGGGTCCGAGGTCCTGCCCGGCGAGGTTGACGCGAACGCCCGCCGCGTTGCCGACGTAGACGAAGACGGGGAGGGCGAACTCGTAGCTCGCGCCCGGCTGCGCGGTGGTGTAGACCAGCCGCTCGCCTTCGTTGCGGGCGCCGCTGCGGTACACCTCGAGCCAGGTGGTGTCGGTGATCGTCAGCGCCACGCGGTCGCCGCCGATGTCGGTGGCGGCCACGTCCGTCGCTGCGGCGATCGGCGCCAGGTCGAGTTCGACGCGGGCGTCGGCGAGCAGGTCGACGCGCGCCTCGGCCGGCTCGTGACCGTCCAACTCCGCGCGCACGAGCCGATCGGCACGCGCGCTGACCGGCACGTCCGTCAACGGGGTGCGCCCGGGAAGTGGGAAGCCGTCGATGGTGATCGCCGCGCCGGCCGGGTCGGTGACGATGTCGATGCGGACGACGGCGTCGGCGCCCGCCGTCGCGGCTGCGGCCGCCGGGGGTGGGTCGGTGCCGACCCGCGCCGTCCCATCCGCGCCGACCGGCGCCGTCCCATCCGCGCC
>JAHYJQ010000245.1 GCA_019429025.1 Trueperaceae bacterium
CCTGGTGACACTGCGACGGGAGGCGCTCGCATGGGCCGCCGCCCCCGCCGCCCCCGCCGCACCCAACGCGCGCAACGCGCCCCACGCGCCCACCGACCGACCCGCGCCATCCCCACCGACCAGGGCGTCGCCAGCCGCAGCCAACGCGGCGCCTTCGTCGAGAGCTGGTGGGCAGAACGCTGGGTCGCCGCCTTGGAGCGCCTCATCACCCCAGCCCGCCTCGCCCGCGGCCGCAACTACGCCCGCGCCGGCCAGGTGCTGTCGCTCTCCGAAGAGACCGGCACGGTCCTGGCCCAGGTCCAGGGGTCGCGCCGCACGCCCTACCGCGTGACGATCGGCCTCGCGCCGCTCTCCGACGAGGCGTGGGAGCGCGTCTTCGCCGAGCTCGCTCGCCGCCCCGACCTCGCCGCCAGCCTCCTCGCCGGCGAGATGCCGCGCGACATCGACGACGTCTTCGCCCAGGCCCGGGCCGCGCTCTTCCCGACGGCGCCCGACCACCTGCGCCTCCACTGCAACTGTCCCGACAAGGTGACGGTCTGCAAGCACATCGTCGCCACCTGCTACCTGCTCGGCGAGCAACTCGACGAGGACCCGTTCCTGCTCTTCCGCCTGCGCGGCAGCGGCCGCGACGAGGTGCTGGCGGGCCTGCAGCGAAGCGCGAGCGGGGGGACGGGGCAGGCCGACACGGACGCGGGGACCGAACCGGCCGCCGCGCATGCCACCGACGACCGCGCGACGACCGCGGCCAACGGGGCGGGCACGGTGACCCCGCTCGACGCCGCCGACTACTGGTCCGCCTCGCTGCCGCCGCCCCGCATCGACCTCCCCGGCGAACGGCCCGACCTCTCGCTGCTGCGCCGATTGGGCCCCTTCGCCGCGCTGGATGCCGACCTCGTCGCGCTCCTGGGGCCCGCCTACCGCGCGGTCGCGGCCGCCGCCGAGGCGGCCTTCGAGGCGGCGAACGCTTCGGCGGACGGAGAGGACGACGGTCCGGGCATGGCGTGAGGGAGCACGCCGTCGCCAGTCACGTGACCCCTACGACGCCGGCACCCTGCCGCACCGCGTGGTCCCCTCGTTCGGGGCGATGCACGCAGGCACGCCGATCCGCGTCATGCTCACGGGCATGAGCCTCGTCGCGCGTCTCCTGCCGTTCGCCCTGGCCGCCGCCCTGGGGGCGGCCGCCCACGCACAGCCGCTGGTCTCGCTGCCGGTCGAGGACGTCGTCGTCGGGCCGATCGAGGTGAGCGAGGTGTCGAGCTCGTCGGCGACCCTGCTGGTGACCACGTCGATCGACCTGGCGTGCGTCGTCGTCTTCGGTCGCGACGCCACGTTCGGCGACCTGGCCCTCGACCAGGACATGGGCGGCGCCGCGCACCGCGACCACCGGGTGGTCATGCGCGGGCTCGAGCCCGACACCGAGTACGTCTACCGGCTGCAGGGGAGCGACCCCCAGGGGAACTTCTACGCCAGCGAGGTCCGCAGCTTCCGGACGCCGCCCGCCGACGACGCCGAGACCGGCGCCGCGCTCGGCGTCGACGTCGCCACGCTCGAGGCCGGCGCGGCGGTGGTCGCCACCAGCAGCGACTACGGCAGCGCCTTCGCGGGCGGACTTGCGATCGACGGTGACGCCCGCAGCGAGTGGTCGTCGCGCGGCGACGGCGACGACGCCTTCATCACCGTGCGCCTGCGCGAGGCGGTCGAGGTGACCGGCTTCGGCCTGTGGACCCGCACGATGGGCAGCAGCGCGCAGATCGAGAGCTTCGAGGTCGTCAACGAGCACGGCGACGTGTTCGGGCCCTTCGAGGTGCCCGACGCCGCGACGCTGCACGCCTTCGCCGCGAGCGGCCGCGGCCAGGAGTTCACCTTCCGCGTCGTGGCGTCGAGCGGCGGCAACACCGGCGCGGTGGAGGTGGCGGTCTACACTCGACCCCGCTGAAGCCGGCGGCGCGGGCGGGGCCGGCCGGCCGCCGCCCTCGCGCGCGGTCCCGCGCTCACACCCGCAGCTGGCCCCTGAACCCCCGCGCGCCGTAGTACGAGTCCGCCCCGTTGTGGTAGACGAACACCGCGCCGTAGCGGCGGTCGCAGAACAGCGCCCCGCCCAGGCGACGGATGTCGGGCGGCGTCGCGACCCAGCTCGAGGTGGTGGTGTCGAAGTCGCCCAGTTCCTGCAGCGCGCGGTACTCCGCCTCGGCCAGCAGCTCGATCCCCATCTCGCGCGCCACCCCGACCGCGCTGCCCGCGGGCGGGTTCTTCTTGCGCCCCGCCAGCGCCTCGGGATCGAAGCACAGGCTCCGCCGGCCCGCCGGGCTCTGCGCGGAACAGTCCACGAAGACGACCTCCCCGGTGGCCTCGTCGCGCCCGATCACGTCGGGCTCGCCGCCCGTCGCCTCCATCCGCTCGAGCGGCGCCAGCTTGTCGGGGTGCGCCGCGAGCCGGGCGACGACGTCGTCCCACGCCACGCCCGGATGGCGGGCCATGTGCGCCTCGAAGCGGCGCTTCAGGGTGTCGACCAGGTCACGGTGTCGGTCCACGCGCGCAGCATAGGGCGGACCACGACGCCGGCGCCAGCGGCACGCTCGTCGTGGGCGCTGCGCCGTGCGCCGCGGCCGCGAACCCTCACGCCCCCCAGACGACCTCGAGGACGCGCAGCGCGTTGCCGCCGAGGACGCCGACGACCTCGGCCTCGGCGAAGCCGCGCTGCAGCAGACGCTCGGTGAGCAGCGGGACGTGCGCCGCCGACGGGACCGGGTAGCGCCACGGCGGCGCGGTCCTGGCGGGTCGCGTGCGGTGGGCGACCGACGGCCCGCGGGCGACGCGGCGTAGAGTGCCGCACGCGCTCCGCCGGGAGGTCCGTCGCCATCGTGAGGTCGTACATCGCTCGCCGCCTGCTCCACACGCTGTTCGTGCTCCTCGGGGTCGCCACCATCGCCTTCGCGCTGCTGCGTCTCTCCGGCGACCCGGTCGCCCTGATCATGCCGCTCGACGCCACCGACGCCGACATCGCCCGCGTGCGCACGGCGTTCGGCTACGACCGCCCGGTGCTGGTGCAGTACGGCGACTTCCTCGCGCGGGCGGTGCGGGGGGACTTCGGCACCTCGATCCGGCACCAGCAGCCCGCGATGTCCCTCGTCCTCGGCCGCATGCCGGCGACGCTCCAGCTCATGGGGGCGGCCCTCTTCGTCGCCCTGGCGATCGCGCTGCCGCTCGGCGTGTTCTCGGCGCTGTACCCCAACTCCTGGATCGACCGTTTCGGGGTGGTCATGGCCCTGGTGGGGCAGGCGATCCCCAACTTCTTCCTCGGCATCGTCCTCATCCTGTTCTTCTCGGTGCAGTGGGGCATGCTGCCCTCGAGCGGCCGGGGCGGCATCGAGCACCTCGTCCTGCCGGCGCTGACGCTCGGGACCGCCTCGGCGGCCTTCATCAACCGGCTGCTCCGCTCCAGCCTGCGCGAGGTGCTCGCCACGGACTACGTGCGCACGGCGCGGGCCAAGGGCCGTTCGCGCGGCGCGATCGTCGTGCGCCACGCGCTGCGCAACGCCGCCATCCCGGTGCTCACCGTGCTCGGCCTGCAGGTCGTCCAGCTGGTCGGCGGCGCGATCGTCACCGAGACGGTCTTCGCCTACCCGGGCGCGGGACTCTTGTTGGTGCAGTCGCTGGCCAACCGCGACATCCCCGTGGTGCAGGCGTTCGTCGTCGTCATCGCCGTGGTGGTGGCGCTCGTGAACCTGACCGTCGACCTGCTGTACGGCTGGGTCGACCCGCGCATCGGGACCGCGTGATGGCGGCGCCCGTGGGCGGACGCGGTAAGCGCCGGCGCGGCGGCCGACTGTGGCGGGCGCTGCGCGCGAACCCGGTGAGCCTGGTGGCGCTCGTCGTGCTGGTGCTCATCGTCGTGGCGGCGGTCGCGGCGCCGCAGCTGGCGCCGTTCGACCCGACCGCCCAGAGCCTGCGGTTGCGCCTCAGGCCGCCCTCGTGGCTGCCGGGAGGCGAGCCCGGGCACCTGCTCGGGACCGATGCGCTCGGGCGCGACATGCTCAGCCGCGTGCTGTACGGCGCGCGCATCTCGATCCTCGTCGGGGTGCTGGCGGTCGCCATCCAGACCGTGATCGGCGTGAGCATCGGGCTCCTCGCCGGCTACTACGGCGGGGCCGTCGACGACGTCTTCATGCGGCTCGCCGACGTGCAGCAGGCGCTCCCCTTCCTGGTGCTGGTGGTGGCGGTCGCGGCGGTGGTCGGGCCGAGCCTGGTCAACACCGTTCTCATCCTCGGTCTCGCCGGCTGGGTGACGTACGGCCGCATCGTGCGGGGCCAGGTGCTCGCGCTCATGCAGCAGGACTTCGTGACGGCCTCGCGCGCGCTCGGCGGCCGCGACGTGCGCATCATGCTCCGCCACCTGCTGCCCAACCTGGTGGCGCCGATCACCGTGGTCGGCACGCTGACGGTCTCGGCGATGATCCTGGTGGAGGCGTCGCTGAGCTTCCTCGGCCTCGGCGTGCCGCCACCGACGCCCACCTGGGGCGGGATGGTGGCCGACGGGCGCAACTACATCGTCAACGCGTGGTGGGTGACCGTCTTCCCGGGCCTGGCGATCTTCCTGACGGTCCTGGCGATCAACCTCGTCGGCGACTGGCTGCGCGAGGCGCTCGACCCGACGCTGCGAAGCGGCTGACCGCCCCCGACGGTCGACCGTCGCCGACAAGTGGCGAACGTCCCCACATGGACCGCGTGGCGTAGCGTGGCCGGCACGCG
>JAHYJQ010000002.1 GCA_019429025.1 Trueperaceae bacterium
GGAGGCCGGCCAGGAGGCCGCCATCGCCTTGGGCTACGGGCTGGCCGGGCCCCACCTGCCCGCGCGCGCGGCGGCGTGGCGGGCGGTGGCGGACGCCGGCCCCACCGCCGTCGCCTGCTGGCGCGGCGGCCTGCGCAGCGCGCTCGCCGTGCGCCACCTCGACCGGCCGGGCGTCGACACGGTCGCCGGCGGGTACCGGGCCCTTCGGCGCCACCTGGCGGCCGGCTTGCGGCGCGGCACCGAGGACAAGGGCGTCGTCGTCCTCGGCGGCCTCACCGGCTCCGGCAAGACCGAGGCGCTCCAGGCGCTGGGTGCCGTGCCCGACCTGCTGGCGCTCGACCTGGAGGCCCTCGCGCGGCACCGCGGGAGCGCCTTCGGCGCGGAGGACGACCCCCAGCCCGCCCAGGCGACGTTCGAGAACGCCGTGGCGGCCGCGGTCGTGCTCAGCCCCGCCGCGCGCGTCGCCGTGGAGGACGAGTCGCGCTTCGTCGGCCGCCGGACGGTGCCCGATGCCCTGTGGGCGGCGATGCGCGCCGCGCCCGTCGTGTGGCTCGAATCGCCGCTCGAGGAACGCGTGCGCCGCGTCTTCGAGGGCTACGTGCGGGCGCCGGCCGAGCGCCACGGCGTCGCCGCCGCCCGCGCGCGGCTCGCGGGCGACGTGCGCCGCGTCCGCAAGCGGCTGGGCGGTCAGCGCTGCGACGCGGTCCTTGCCGCCCTCGCGGCGGCGGAGGCCGCCTGGTTCGACCCGCAAGCCCACGCCGGCTGGATCGCGACGCTGCTCGAGGAGTACTACGACAAGCTCTACCTGCGGGCATTCGCGGCCAGCGGCCGGACCCGGGCGTTCGCGGGGGACGCCGGCGAGGTCGTCGCGCACCTCTCGCGGCCTGCCTGAGGCGGCGGGCGCCGTCGCCCGCCCGCAGGCGCCGCGATGCCCCCGACGCCACGACGACGCCGAATGGGTGCGACGATGGCTGCATGGACGGCCTCAGGCTCACGCACACGGTGAAGAAGGGCGGCTGCGCCGCCAAGATCGCCGCCGGCACGCTCACCGACCTGCTCCGCTCGCTGCCGCTCTCGTCCCACCCCGACCTGCTCGTCGGCCGCGACCTGTTCGACGACGCCGCCGTCTGGCGCGTGTCGGAGGACGTCGCCATGGTGCAGACGCTCGACTTCTTCACGCCGATCCTCGACGACCCCCACGACTTCGGCGCGGTCGCCGCCGCCAACGCCCTCTCCGACGTCTTCGCCATGGGCGCCACGCCGGTCACCGCGCTGACCATCCTCGCCTACCCGCTCGACACCCTGCCGCCCGAGGTGCTGCAGGCGCTCATGGCCGGCGCGCTCGAGGTCATCCACGAGGCGGGCGCCCACCTGGTCGGCGGCCACTCGATCGAGGACGACACGCTCAAGCTCGGCTTCGCCGTCACCGGACTCGGCCACCCGCAGCGGCTGTGGACCAACGCGGGCGCCCGGCCCGGCGACGTGCTGCTGCTGACCAAGGCGGTCGGCACCGGCACCCTGGCGGGGGCGCGCAAGAACGACGAGATCGACGCCGACGCGATGGCGCCCGCGATCGCCTCGATGCGGCAGGTCAACCGGCTCGACCTGCCGCCCGACCTCCGCGCCGCGGTGCACGCGGCCACCGACGTCACCGGCTTCGGCGTGCTGGGCCACGGCTTGCACCTGGCGCAGGGCTCGGGGGTGACGCTGCGCATCGACGCCGCCGCGGTGCCCCTGCTGCCGGGGGCGGCCGACACGCTGCGGCGCGGCATCCTCACCAAGGCGCACACCAGCAACACCCGCTACGTGGCCCCGCACGTCGCCGGCCGCAAGGACCTCGACGAGGTCGCCTGGTGGTCGCTGGTCGACCCGCAGACCAGCGGCGGGTTGCTGCTGGCCGTGTCACCCGAGGCCGCCGAAGCCGTGCTGGCCCACGTGCGCGCGCGCTTCCCGCGGGCGGCGGTGGTGGGCGCCGTGGTCGCACGCGGCGCGGTGCCGCTCGAGGTCGCTCCCTGAGGTCGCGTTTCACCCTCAGGTGCCGCCATCGAGCCTCCGCAACCCGTGGCGGAAGGTGAGTTCGAAGCGCCGCTGGAACACCCACAGGGCGGCGACCAAGCCGACCCCCACGGCGTCGCTCCACAGCGTCGGGTGGTAGCAGAGGAAGGTCGCGATCGCCAGACCGGCCCACTCCAGGACCGTGGTGCTGCGCCTCAGGTAGCCGACGGTCAGTGCACCGAAGGCGATCGTGCCGAGCGTCGCGGAGAACCAGGTCACCAGGACGTGGTCCCAGGTGCCAGTCGTGAAGAGGATCGGCGTGAACGCGAACAGGAGGGGCATGACGTAGAGCATCTTGGCGTACTTGAACGAGGCCCAACCCGTCCGCCAGGGATCTGCGTTGGCGATGGCTGCCGCGGCGTAGGCGGATACGCAGACGGGTGGGGTGATGTTCGAGTCCTGACTGAGCCAGTAGATGATCATGTGCGCCGCGAGCAGCGCGATCCCCAGTTCCACGAGAGCGGGGCCGGCAAGAACGGCGACAACCAGGTACGACGCGGTGACCGGCATCCCCATCCCCAGCACCAAGCTGGCGAGCGCCACCAGTAGGATGGCGAGCAGCACCGAACCACTGGACAGCGACAGGAAGACGGTGGTGAACTTCAGGGCGAGGCCCGTGAGCGAGATCATGCCGAGCATGATGCCGATCAGGCCGACGGTCGTGCCGACGACGAGCGTCTGCCGACCGCCGTCGACCAGCGCCCGCCAGACCGCAGCGGGGCCCATGCGCGTCTCGCGACGCAACCACGACGTCGGCACCGTAGCGACCGTGCCCCAGAACGCGGCGAAGCCCGGTGAGTAGCCTAGGACAAGAAGCGTGACCACCAACGCCAGCGGCAGCGCGAAGAACCAGCGCTCGCGCAACACCTTGCCGAGACCCGGGATCTCGGCGGCGGGAAGGCCTTTCAGGCCCAGGCTCTTGGCGTGGAAGTGCACCGCCACCCACACGCTGAGCATGTACAGGAGCGCCGGCACGATCGACACCAGCATGATCGTCAAGTAGGGGATGCCGGTCAACTCCACCATCACGAACGCGCCGGCGCCCATCACCGGTGGGAGGAACATGCCGCCGATGGAGGCTGACGCTTCGACCGCACCCGCCGTCTCAGGCCTGAACCCGGTGCGCTTCATCAGCGGAATGGTCAGCGCGCCCGTCGACACCGTGTTGGCGATCGCGCTGCCCGAGATGGAGCCCATCAGGGCACTCGCCAGCACCGACACCTTGGCGGGCCCGCCCACCGCACGACCCGAGACCGCCAGCGCAAGATCGATGAAGAAGGCACCGACACCCGAGCGGTTGAGGAAGGCTCCGAAGAAGATGAAGACGATCACGTAGGTGGCCAGCACGTTCGCCATCAGGCCGAAGATGCCCTCGGGCGTCAGGTAGGCGTAGTTGACGATCCGCCGCAGCGTGTACCCGCGATGCGCGATCAGGTCGGGCATGTAGGGTCCGTAATAGGCGTAGGCCATCAGCGCGAGCGCGATGATCGGCAGGGCCCAGCCGAGCGTGCGGCGTCCGACCTCGAAGGAGAGGAGGACCGCGATCGAGGCGACCGCGTAGTCGAGCTGCGTCTCGCGGCCGATGCGGTAGGCGATCGCCTCGTACTGGTGCATGAAGTAGCCGGCGACACCGATGGACGCCAAGGCGAGCACGAGGTCGACGGGGTTCGGCCGGGTCTTGGCGCGCCCGGGGCGCCACGAGAAGTTGAGGAACACCATCGCGAACGTCAACATCACGTAGACGCCGAGGTGCCACTCGGCGCGCTGCGAGCCAAAGCCCGCGCTGTAGAGGTAGTAGAGCGCCATGCCGCCGGCCATCAGCTCGAACACGACCCGCCACATGCCCTGGAGGTGGCGGTCGTCCGCCGCCAACGCCTCACCCTTGAGCGCCTCGACCTCGGCCGCTGCCGAAGGTGCCGGCCGCGGGGCCGGGGCCTTCGTCGCTTCACTCATCTGCGGTCTCCTTCGGCGCCGGCCGTCAAGGCACGGGCCGCTGTCGCCGGGGCGCACGCGGGCGCACACCGGCGAGAGCGGCATACCCTACGTCAGGGACGAACGTTCTCCGGAAGCTCGAGGCCAGCTTCGGTCCAGTATCGCGCGGCGCCGGGGTGCAGGGGCAGGGCGATCCCCGAGATGGCGTTGTCGATCCCCATCTCACGAGCGACGTTGGTGACCCGAAGCATGTGGGCCAGACCACCGGCGTCGAAGACCGCCTTGGTCATCTGGTATGCGGTCTCCTCGTCCATCCCTGCGCTGACGACCCAGATGCCGGCGTCACGCCAGGTGTGGACGTCCGCGTCGACGCCGCGGTAGGTGCCGGCGGGGATGGTGAACGGCGAGTAGAACGGGTACGCGTCGAAGAAGCCGGTTGCCTCAGCCAACTCGAGGGTGGAGAGGATCACGGCATCCCGCGCCGTCGTCGTGTCGACCATCGCCGCGTTGGGTACGCCCAGCAACGAGTGGTACGCGTCGATCTGGCCGTCCTTCAACTGGTCGCTGGCAGCCTGGCCGGCGACGAAGACCGGGGTTACCTGGTCGAGCAAGCCGACGTGGCGCAGCAGGCGCTCGATCGAGAGGTGCGTGCCTGAACCGGCCTGGCCGAGAGCGACGCGCTTGCCCGCCAGGTCCTCGAGCTTCGTGATGCCCGAACCCGCCATGGCGGTGATCTGCGATACCGCACCGTAGAGGAACCCGATGGCGCGCAAGTCGTCGTACGGGCCGTCGGAGAACGCCTCCATGGAGTTGTAGGCGAGGTAGGCGTCACCCGCGAAGGCGATCCCCATCTCCATCTCGCCAGCCTGGATGCGGCGGATGTTCTCGGCAGAACCCGCCGAACCCTCCACGGTGATGTTGAAGTTGGGGAAGCTCTGCTGCAACAGGTCGGCGATGCCGGCGGCGAACACGTTGAACGTGCCACCAACGAAGCCACCGCCGATCGACAGGAACACGCGCTGGGCAGAGACGGAACCGGCGAGCAGGGCGACGGTGAGCGCAACGGCGAGCGCGAACGTGCGGGTACGCATGCGTGCCTCCAGATCTTGGCGAGCGACGGTCGCGTTGGGCGTGCCCCCGTCAACGCGGGAACGACGCTCCCATTAAGGCGGTGGGTCTGGCACCTCCTCGGATCTCCACGCGCGCCTCCACGGCGCACGTGAACTTGTGAAGTTCGCGCAGAATACACGGTTCTTCTTGTCGGCGTTCGCGGGACGAATGTCCCGGCCCGGTTCGGGCGCTTGGCCGTGCGCCGGCGCGAGCTCGCGATCGTGGCGCGTCCGGCGACCGGGCGGGCTCCCGCGGATGCCGCAGCCTCCGGCATCGCCGGCTTCGACCCAGCCGGCCCGCAACCCCGGTCGATCGCGGCAGAGATCCAGCGCCTCCGGGTTGGCGAGGGCCTCGAGGTTGCGCACGCGCTCGCCCATCGCCACCGACCGCACCGCCAGCTCGTCGAGCTTCCCGCTCTTGGTGCGCGGCAGGTCCGGCACCTGCAGCACCACCGCCGGCACGTGCCGCGGCGTCGCGTGCTCGCGCGCCGTGGCGCAGATGCGCTCGACGAGCGCGCGGTCGAGCGTCAGTTCACCGCGCAGGCGCACGAACAAGACCACCCGGACGTCGCCACCCCACGGTTGGCCGAACCACGGCGACGCGAGGACCTCGGGGACCTTCTCCACCTGGCGGTAGATCTCCGCGGTGCCGATTCGCCCCCCGCCCGGGTTGAGCACCGCGTCCGAGCGGCCGTGGATGACCAGGCCGTCGCTCGGTGTGTGCTCGGCGTAGTCGCCGTGCGCCCACGCGCCGGGAAGCGCTCGAAGCAGGCGGCGCGTTAGCGCGCGCCGTCCGGATCGCCCCAGAAGCCCACCGGCATCGACGGGAACGGCCGGGTGCACACCAACTCGCCCTGGACGCCGACCGCGACCGGCCGGCAGTCGTCGTCCCAGACGTCCACCGCCATCCCCAGGCCGCGGCACTGCAGCTCAGCGGCGCGCACGGGCCGGGTCGGGCAGACGATGTCGGTGCCGCCGGAGATCGAGGCGAACAGCAGGTCCGGCTTGACGTGGCGGTTGACGTACGCGAAGCCCTCCGGCGGGAGCGGCGAGCCGGTGGAGGGTACTCGGCGCTGGTCCCGAACACGCTCACGCGCTCCTGCTCGGCGAGGTCCCACAGCGCGGCGGCGTCGGGCGCCAAGGGCGAACCGTCGTGCAGAACGACGGCCGCGCCGACGGCAAGGGCGCTCACCAGCCAGTTCCACACATCCAGCCGCAGGTCGTCGCGCAGAAGATGCGGTCGTCGGGCCGCAGGTCGGTGTGCAGCACGTGCTCCTTGGGGTGCTGCAGCAGCGTCCCCCCGGCGCCGTGCACGATCGCCTTGGGGACGCCGGTGGTGCCGGACGAGGACATGACGTACAGCCGGTGGTCGAAGGGCAGCCGCGCGACAGCGAGCGGGCCCGGTTCGGGCTCGAGGTCGTCGCCCCGCGCCACCGCGCCCGCGACGGCAGCGAGGTCGGGCGCCTCCTCGAGGAAGGGGAACACCACCAGGCGCCTCAAGGTCGGCAGCCGCTCGGTGCAGCCACCTTGGCGTCCTCCTCCACCGGTCAGGGGTGCAGCAGCGTCACGCCGACCGGCGCGAAGCGCTCCATGGCCGCGAGCGCCGCGCCCGCCTCGCCCAGCGGGCGCCGCTCGCCGATCAGCCGACCGAGCGGCACGCGGCCGCGCTCGAGGAAGCTGAAGAGGCGCGGGTACGCGCGCGCCGGCATGCCGTGCCCCCCGACGACGGTGAGCTCGTGCCGCACCACGCGCTGCAGCGGCAGCGCCGGGTCGGCGTCGCCGCCGAGGAGCAGGCCGAGCTGGACGTGCCGGCCGCGCGGGCGCAGCGCGCGGATCCCCTGGGCGCTGGTGACGCGGCTACCCAGGGCGTCGACCGTCACGTCCGCGCCGCCCGCCGTCGCCTCGACGACCGCCGTCACCGCGTCGCCCCGCGTGGCGTCGACGCTCGCGAACGCGCCCAGCTCGCGGGCGAGCGCCAGCTTCTCCGGCACGAGGTCGACCGCGACGACCCGAGCCCCCGCGGCCGCGGCGATCGCGACCGCCGCCAGGCCCACGCCGCCGCAGCCGAAGACGGCCACGGTCTCCCCCGCCCGCAGCGCCGCTCGGTCGACGAGGCCGTGGAACGCCGTCATGAAGCGGCAGCCGAGCGACGCCGCCTCGTCGAAGCCGAGCCCCTCCGGGAGGCGCGAGAGGTTGACGTCGGCCCACGGCACCGCGACGAACTCGGCGAAGCTGCCCCAACCGTCGAAGCCCGGTTGGAACTCGCGCTCGCAGAGGTGCGTGCTGCCGTCGCGGCAGGTCGCGCAGCCGCCGCAGCCGCAGCAGAAGGGCGCGGTCACCCGCTCTCGGAGCCAGTCGCCACGGACGTCGGGGCCGACCGCGACCACCTCGCCCGCGAACTCGTGCCCCGGCACGTGCGGCCAGCGGACGGTGGGGTCGTGGCCAACCCAGGCGTGCCAGTCGCTGCGGCACACGCCGGTAGCGCGCACGGCGATCACGGCGCCGTGCGCCGGCGGCTCGGGGTCGGGAACGGTCGTCGGCGTCGGAACGCCGCGCGGGGCGTCGACCAGGATGGCACGCATGGGCCATGCTACGCGCCGGCCGGTGTCCGCGTCGGCGACTCAGCGGGCGCGGGCGGGCCTCACCCCACGCAGGCCGGCTCGCCGTTGGCCTCGATCGCGGCGTCGTCCGACGCCGCCGCGTCGTCCGACCCCGCCGCGTCGTCCGACCCCGCCACGTCGATCGGCGCGACGTCCGCCGGCGTCAAGCCGATCTCGGCGAGCACCTCAGCCGTGTGCTGTCCGTGCAGCGGCGGCGGGTAGCGCACGGCGGCCGGCGTGCTCCCGAACTTGATCGGGAACCCCACCTGCCGCATGGGCCCCACCGTCGGGTGCTCGAACTCGATCACCATGTCGCGCGCCTCGACCTGCGGATGCTCGAACACCTGGTCGATCTCGAGCACCGGCGCCACCGGCACCCCTGCCTGGTTGCAGCGCTCGGTGAAGGCTTCGGCGTCGACCTCCGCGAACAGCGCGCCCAACACCGCGCCGAGTTCACGCCGATGCGTCACCCGCTGGCGGTTGTTGGCGAAGCGCTCGTCGCTCGCCACCTCGGGCGCACCGAGCAGGTCGCACAACCGCCCGAACTGACGGTCGTTGCCGACACACACCATCAGCGGCCCGGTGCGGGTCTCGTAGCTGTCTGTCGGCACGATGTGCGGGTGGGCGTTGCCCAGCCGCGGGTGGATCTCGCCGCCCAACAGGTAGGCGGACGCCTGGTTGGCGAGCGCCGACAGGGCCGACTCGAAGAGCGACAGGTCGACGCGCTGGCCCTCGCCGGTGCGGTCGCGGTGGAGCAGCGCCGCGTTGATCGCCATCGCAGCCTGGCAGCCGGTGATCAGGTCGATCACGGCCACGCCCACCTTCAGCGGACGCCCGCCCTCCTCGCCGTTGATCGCCATGAACCCGCCGACGGCCTCGATGATCGGGTCGTAACCTGGCAGGTGCGCCGCCGGTCCGGACCGGCCATAGCCCGTGATGCTGCAGTAGACCAACCGCGGGTTGAGGGGACGCAGCACCTCCTCGTAACCGAGGCCCCACTTCTCCATCGTGCCGACGCGGAAGTTCTCGATCACCACGTCGGCGTCCTGCACCAGGCGCTTCAGGGCCTCGCGCGCCGCCGCCAGGCGGAAGTCGAGCACGATGCCGCGCTTGTTGCGGTTGGTGCAGGTGTAGTACGCGCTCTCGCCCGCCACCCACGGCGGTCCCCAACGACGCGTGTCGTCGCCGACCGGCGCCTCGACCTTGACGATGTCGGCCCCGAGGTCGCCCATGAGCATGGTGGCGAAGGGGCCGGCGAGGACCCGGCTCAGGTCGATCACCCGCACGCCGTGCAGCGGGCCGTGCGGCGCGCCGGCGGGGTCGGGCTGGGTGTGCTTGGGGTGCATGCGCGGTCCTCCCAGGGGCATGAGACGCGCGTTGGCGCAACGGCGTGCAGTGTATTCAGGATAGTCCCCGCGACCGCCCGCGCGCGCCTGAGCAACGTCCCATGGCCGACTCGCGGCGGCCGGCGGAGCGGTAGCATCGGGCATCGCAACCCCTGGAGGTCCCACCGTGCTCGAGGTCTACCCGATCGGCCGCCCCGACCTGCCACCCGCGCTCGACCTCGGCGCCGTCATGGTCGCCATCGACCGCATCGAGGCCCTGCCGACGGTGCTGCGCTCGACGCTCGACGGCTGTGGCGATCTCGACCACCCGATCCGCGACGGCGCCTGGCCCATCCGCGCCGTCGTCCACCACCTCGCCGACACCCACATGAACGCGTTCCTGCGGAGCAAGCGGGTGTTGACCGAGGACGCGCCGACCGTCGAGAGCGTCGACATCGACGCGTGGGCCACGACGGCGGACGCTCTGGTGCCGGTCGAGGCCTCGCTGGACCTGATCGCCGCGCTGCACCTGCGCTGGGTGGCGTTGCTGCGCGGCGCCTCGCCCGCCGACCTGGAGCGGACGTGGCACGTGCGCGCCGACCCGGCGCCCCGCACCGCCTGGCGCCTGGCGCTGATCTACGCCTGGCACGGCGACCACCACACGGCCCAGATCCGCCAGGCGCGGGAGCACTACGGGCTCTGAGCCGTCACGAGCCCCAGGAGACGCCCACCCCATGCGCACCCCCGCCGCGATCGCCCTGACCGCCCTCGCAGTCCTCGTCGCCGCCTGCTCGCCGCCCGACGGCAACGGCTTCACCAGCGACCCGAACGGCCCCGTGCTCTCCGGCCAGGTCGTCGGCTACGACCGGGCCGAGCCGGCGCGCGTGCTGGCGCTGTGGCCCGTCGACCCGAACGAGACCTTCGCCGCGGGCGACCTGTTGCTGAACCCGCCGCGCGTGTCCGCGACGCTGATCCGGCCCGACCGGGTGCGTGCGCCGCTGCTCACGGCGCTCGAGCCGTGCGCGACCCTGAGCGTGACACCCACGGACCTCCGCATCACGTCGTTCCGCTGGCTGGACGTCCAGGGCGCCCAGAACCTGATCGGCCAACTCGCCTTGGTCGAGCGCGCGACCGCGGACGCGGTGACGGTGGGCGACGTGAGCTACACCTTCCTGCTCGCCTCCAGCGACGGCCGCATCGAGGGGTCGTGCGGCGGCAGCGACGATGGCATCGTCGTCCTGAGCGGCGAGTCCCCGTTCTCGGAGACCCACTTCGACGTCGACCTCGTGCAGGGATGGAACGTGTTGGCGGTGCGAGTGGACGCGCTGACGGCCGACGAACCGCGGCAGCCGCTGATCACGACGACCCGCAGCGCCACCCCGGCCACGAGCGCCGTCTGGACGTACCAGCCGTACCTCACGACCGAGGGCGCGAACGGGCCTGGTCGGTAGCCTCTGGGACGCCATCGCGCGGCCGGTTACCGCGCGGATCGAGCCAGGCTCACAGCAGCGTGCCGCTGAGGAACCACGTCGCGATCGTGAAGAAGATGATGATCCCGGTCACGTCCACCAGCGTGGCGATGAACGGCGCCGACGACGTCGCGGGGTCGGCCCCCAGGCGCTTGAGCAGCAGCGGCAGCAGCGAGCCGGAGAGCGAGCCCCAGACGACGACGCCGACGAGCGACACCCCCACGGTGAGCATCACCAGTGGCCAGTGCTCGCCGTAGGCGCCGAAGGCGAGCGCCCACAGCGCGATGCGGGCGGCGCCCAGGGCACCGAGGATGACCCCGAGCAGGAACCCGGAGGCGAGCTCCCGCCGCATCACCCACCACCAGTCGGTGAGCCGCACCTCGCCGAGCGCCAGGGCGCGGGTGATCAGCGTGGCCGCCTGGGCGCCGCTGTTGCCGCCCGAAGCGATGATCAGCGGCAGGAAGATCGCGAGCACCACCGCGCTGGCGAGTTCCTCCTCGTAGAACGACATCGCCTCGGCGGTCAGCATGCCGCCGAACAGCAGGATGACGAGCCACACGCCGCGCTTGCGCACCATCGTCCACACCGGCACCTGCAGGTAGGGGTCGTCGAGCGCCTGCACCCCGCCGAGCATCTGGATGTCCTCGGTCGCCTCGCGCTCCTGCACGTCGAGGACGTCGTCGACCGTGACGATGCCCACCAGCACGCCGGCGCCGTCGACGACCGGCAGCACCGTGCGGTCGTGGCGCCGGAAGGTCGCCACCGCCGTCTCCTGGTCGTCGAGCACGTTCAGCGCCACGAACGCGCGGTCCATGAGCGACTCGATCCGCGTCTCCGGGTCGACGGTCAGCAGCTGGCGGATGCGCAGGTCGTCGATGAGGACGCCACCCGAACCGGTGACGTAGAGCACGTTGAGCGTCTCGGAGTCCTCGCCGAACACGCGCACGTGCGCCAGCGCCTCGGCCACGGTCCAGGCGGGCTTGACCCGCACGTAGTCCGGGGTCATGAGCCGGCCGATCGAGTCCTCGGGGTAACCGAGCAGCTGCAGCGCGGTCGCCCGCTCCTCGGCCGAGAGCAGGTTGACCATGCGGACGGTCACCTTGCCCGGCAGCTCCTCGAGCAGCGCCGTGCGGTCGTCCGCCGACATCTCCTCGAGCACGGCCGCCGCGTCCGCGTCCGACAGCGTGTGCAGCAGGTGCTCCTGGGCGTCGAAGGAGAGGTGCTCGAACACCTCGAACGCCCGCTCGCGATCGAGCAGGCGGAACGCGACGGCCTCCTGCTCCGCGGGCAGGCGGTCGATCGCCTCGGCGACGTCCGGGATCTCGCCGGTGCGCAGGCGCTGCTTCAGGCGGTCGAAGCGCCGCTCGGCGATGCACTGCGCCAGTTCGGCGCTGAGCGTCCCGACCGGATCGGCGTCGAAAGCGTCAGGCGCGACCTGGGTGACGGGCGCGTCGGAGGGGGTCGGGTTCATCGCTCTGCCTCGCCTTCATCGCCGCACCTCCGGGGGATGGCGCGCCGCCGCTGGAGGCGGCGACGCCAAACACGATTGTATCGGGACGGCTGCACCTTCCGCTCGTGACCCGCCCGGGCCAGGCTGGTCGCGAGGAGAGCCGATGGCAGAGGTCCTGATCGTCTACGCGACCGAGCTCGGGCACACCCGGCGCATCGCGGAGAGGGTGGCCAGCGAGATGATGCGTTCGGCCGGCCACCGGCCGTCGGTCGCGAGCTCGGACGCCGCGCCCGACCTCGGCCGCTTCGACGCCGTCATCGTGGGTGCGCCCGTGCGCACGAGCGCCTTCGTGGAGGCGATCGAGGGCTACGTTCGCGACCACGCGGGCGACCTCGGCCGCCGCCCCAGCGCGCTCTTCTCGGTCTGCGCCCCGGACGACCACGACGACCGCACCTGCCGCGACGCGCTCGACGCCTACCTGCGCGCGCTGCAGCACGAGACCGGCTGGTACCCCGACGTCATCGCCAGCTTCGCCGGCGTCCGCCCCTACACCCACATCGGCATGGCGCACCAGGTCCTGACCGCCGGGACACCGGAGGCGGCGGAGCACGAGCTGGGCGCCACGGACTGGGACGCCGTCTCGGGCTTCGTCGAGGCCTTCCTGCACCACCTGCACCGCGCCCTTGGGGCGCGCCCGGTCAGTTCAACTCATCCAGCGTCAACCTGAAGCTGGGGACGTACAGGGCGACGAAGCGGTCGACCTCGGGATCGCCGAGCACATCGAGACCCCGGCGGATCGACGCCTCCGCGCGCTCGAACTCGCGGTTGCCCGCCTTGGCCTCCTCCACGCACTTGAGGTAGGCGCAGAGCTTGTCGGCGAGCTTGACCAAGCGCCAGGCCTCGCCGTCCTCGGCGCGGGCGAACAGCAGCGGCTCGTAGGCGGCGCGCAACGGCTCCGGCACCATCTCGAGCAGCTTGTGCTTGGCGACCTCGCCCAGGTCGGCGACGGCGTCGCGCACCTGCGGGTTGAAGTACTTGATGGGGCTGGGCACGTCGCCGGTGATGACCTCCTCGGCGTCGTGGAAGACGGCCAGCAGGGCCGTGCGCTCCGGATCGACGGCCCGTCGGCCGAGGCGCTCGTTCTGCAGGAGCGCGAGCGCGTGCGCGATCATCGCCACCTGCAGGCTGTGCTCCTGGATGTTCTCGCTCGACGTGTTGCGCATGAGGCCCCAGCGCTGGATGAACTTCATGCGGGAGAGGTAGGCGAAGAAGTGACTCACTGGGGCATCGTAGCGCGGGGGGTGGCACCGCGAGCGTGTTGGCCCATTGTGCGTGTGGGGCGCGTCACCACCGCCGGCCGGTTGCATCGGTGCGCTGCGCCACGACGTGCTGGCCGTCGCACTCGCGCCCGCCACCCACACGCCCCCACGACCGCCCCCCCGTGAGAGTTGTCATTGACGCCCCGCACCCCGCCCCGTACGCTGACGCCAGAGGAGGCTCCACCGTGAAGCGTACCGTCCTGGTGCTCACCGGACTGATCGCCATCCTGCTCGCCGCGTGCGCGCCGACGTCCCTGGTCGCGACCAACGTCGTCCCACGCCTCATCAGTGCCAGCCCCCCGAAAGCCGACGGCGAAGTGCTGCTGCAGGGCCGCTACTTTGGTGGCGGCGGCGAGGGCAGCTACGTGTTGGTCGGCGCGAACATGAACGGCGAGGGCGGCGTCGAGGCGACCACCGCCAACTGGTCGACGACCCGCATCACCTTCGACCCGCCGGCCCAGGTGGGCCCAGGCTACGTGTTCGTCGTGGTGGGCGGCACCCTCAGCAACGGCCTGCCCCTCGACCTTCCCTGAAGGCGCCATCGCGCCCGTGCGCCCGACCGCGTGAGTCCCGCGCGGTCGGGCGCTTCTTCGTGCCGTGTCCCGGACGGCCGGCGGTCCCGGGACGCCGGTGGCGGTGCCGTGTAGACTCGCGGCGATGAAGTTGCGCGCCGTCAAGGGCACGAACGACCGCCTCCCCGCCGACCAGCCCCGCTGGCACCACGTCATCGACGCCGCCGCCCGCGTGCTCGGCCGCGCCGGCGTCCGGGAGATCACCACGCCCATCTTCGAGTTCGCCGAGGTGTTCGAGCGCTCCGTCGGCGAGGCCGCCGACCTCGTCGTCCAGAAGGAGATGTACACTTTCGACGACCGCGGCGGGCGCCGGCTGACGCTGCGTCCGGAGTTCACCGCCGGGGTCCTGCGTGCGTTCGTCGAGCACGGGATGCACACCTGGCCGAGCCCGGTGAAGCTGTGGAGCCACGGGCCGGCGTTCCGCGCCGAGAACGTCCAGCGCGGTCGCTACCGTCAGTTCCACCAGGTCAACCTGGAGATCGTCGGCACCGCCGCGCCCGTCGCCGACGCGGAGGCGATCGCGCTGTTCGCGGACGTGCTGCGCGCGCTGGGCCTGCGCGGCGTGCGGGTGGCGCTCGGATCGGTGGGCGACCCGGACGACCGGGCGGCCTACAACGCCTACCTCCGCGCCGCCCTCGAGCCGCACGCGGAGGAGCTCAGCGAGACGAGCCGCGAGCGGCTGCGCCTCAACCCGATGCGCGTCCTGGACGCCAAGGACCCCGGCGACCGGGCCCTGGTGGCGCCCCTGAAGCGTCCGCTGGACTTCCTGAACCCGGCGTCCCGGGCGCACTTCGACGCCGTCGCCGCCTGCCTCGACGCCTGGGGCGTGCCCTACGACGTCGATCCCGGGATCGTGCGCGGCCTCGACTACTACCGGCGCACCGCCTTCGAGATCCACGCGGAGGGCATCGGTGCGCAGTCGGCGCTGGGCGGCGGCGGGCGCTACGACGGCCTCGTCGCCCAGCTCGGAGGGCCCGACGTGCCCGGCATCGGCTGGGCTTTCGGCATCGAGCGCGTCCTCGACGCGCTGACGCAGGCCGAGGTCGCGGCGCCCGAGCCCGAGCGGCCGCTGCTCTTCCTGGTGCCGATGGACGAGGACGCCGTGGCGGAGGCCGCGGGGATCGCCCGCGAGCTGCGCGCGCACGCCCGCGTCGAGCACGCCTACGTCAGGCGGGCGGCGGGCAAGGGCCTGCGCGACGCCGACCGCAGCGGCGCGCGCTTCGCGGGTCTCCTCGGCGAGCGCGAACGGGAGGACGGCGTCGTCCAGCTCAAGGACCTCGCGAGCGGCGCCGAACGGCGGCTGATGCTGAGCGAACTGCCGGCCTGGATCGTGGCCGAGGCGTCGACCACATCGGATTCGACCGAGCCCGAGCCGACCGCGTCCGACGCGGTCTGAGAGGAACAGCATGCGACGCACGCACACTTGCGGCGCCCTGCGCGCCGACCACGAGGGCGAGGCCGTGATCCTGCAGGGCTGGGTCCACCGCCGCCGCGACCTCGGCGGCCTGATCTTCCTCGACCTGCGCGACCGCGACGGCATGACGCAGGTCGTCGTCGAGCCCGCCGCCGGCGATGCCGCGTTCGCGACCGCCGGCTCCCTGCGCAGCGAGTGGGTCGTCGAGATCGAGGGCGCGGTGCGCCTACGGCCCGAGGGCCAGCGGAGCGACCGCCTCGCGACGGGAGCCGTCGAGGTCGTGGCCAACGGCGTGACCGTGCTGTCCGAGGCCCGGACCCCGCCCTTCCCGGTGGACGACGGCGCCGGCAAGGCGGGGGCCGTCAACGAGGACCTGCGGCTGCGGCATCGCTACCTCGACCTGCGAAGGCCCGAGGCCATGGCACCGTTGTTGGTGCGACACGCCGTCATCCGGGAGATCTGGCGCTACCTCGACGAGCATGGCTTCGTGCAGGTCGAGACCCCGCTCCTCACGCGCAGCACGCCCGAGGGGGCGCGCGACTACGTCGTGCCGGCCCGCGGGCAGCCCGGCCACGTGTACGCGCTCCCCCAGTCGCCCCAGCTGTTCAAGCAGATGCTGATGATGGGCGGCGTGGACCGCTACTTCCAGGTCGCCCGCTGCTTCCGCGACGAGGACCTGCGTGCCGACCGCCAGCCCGACTTCACGCAACTCGACATCGAGATGGCCTTCGTCGAGCAGGACGACGTCCTCGCCCTCAACGAGGGGCTGATGGCCGCCGTCGTGCACGGCGCGACGGGCCGGGGCGTGGCGACGCCCTTCCCGCGCATCGGCTACCGCGAGGCGCTCGACCGCTTCGGCTCCGACAAGCCGGACGTGCGCTTCGGGCTCGAGCTCACCGACCTCGACGAGCTCTTCGGGGCGACCGGGGTGCGGGCGTTCCGGGCGGCGCTGGACGATGGCGGCGCCGTCCGCGGGCTGCGCGTGCCCGTTGACCTCGCCGCCGACCTCAGCCGCAAGGCGATCGAGGGTCTCGAGGCGGTCGCGAAGCGTCACGGCGCCGCCGGTCTCGCCTGGCTGCGGCGGACCGAGGACGGCTTCAGCGGCCCGTTGGCCAAGGCGCTCTCCCCCGACGAGCAGGCGCGCCTGCTCGCGGCGACCCCCGGCGTCGGCGATGTGTGGCTCCTGGTCGCCGATCGCTGGGCCACGGCGTGCACCGCGCTCGGCGCGGTCAGGTTGCACCTGCGCGACGCGCTCGCCGTGCCGTTCGACGCGGACGCGCTGGCCTTCCTGTGGGTCGTCGACTTCCCGCTGCTCGAGCAGGACCCGGACACGGGCGCCTGGACCTACATGCACCACCCCTTCACGCGCCCGCGCGACGAGGACCTCGCGTGGCTCGAGAGCGATCCCGGACGCGTGCGGGCGTGGGCCTACGACCTGGTCCTCAACGGCAGCGAGATCGGCGGCGGCTCGCTTCGTATCCACCGCGAGGACGTGCAGCATCGGATGTTCGCGGCGCTCGGCTTCACCGCCGCGGAGGCGCGCCGGCGCTTCGGCTTCTTCCTCGACGCGCTGGCCTACGGCACGCCGCCGCACGGCGGCATCGCCTGGGGCCTCGACCGGCTCGTCATGCTGCTCGCGGGGGCCCGTTCGCTGCGCGACGTCATCGCGTTCCCCAAGAACCAGCGTGGCTTCGACCCGCTCACCGACGCGCCGGCCGCCGCCGAACCGGGCCAGCTCGAGGAGCTGGGCCTGACGGTGCTGCGCCCGGATGACGGCGTCGCCGAAGGCGTTCGCCGGGTCTCCTCCGCCGGCGAAACCACGGCGGATTCGGATTCGGGGGCGAACGCCGAAGGCGTTCGCCGGGTCGCCGCCGACGACCCAGCTCCCGGTGAAGGGGCGAACGCCGAAGGCGTTCGCCGGGTCGCCGCCGACGACCCAGCTCCCGGTGAAGGGGCGAACGCCGAAGGCGTTCGCCGGGTCTCCTTCGCCGGCGAAGCCGGCGAAGGAGACACATGATCCCGCTCGTCATCCTAGACCTGGACGGCACGATGATCGGCCAGAGCGGGCAGGTCAGGCCGGCGGTGTGGGCGGCGGTCGAACGTGCGCACGAGGACGGCATCAAGCTGGCAGTCTGCACGGGTCGGCCGAACCTGGGCGTGGCGCAGCGGGTGGTGAAGCGGGTGGGTCCGAACAACCCACACGTGTTCCAGTCGGGCGCGCACCTGGCGTTCGCGGACGGCGAGACGCTCAAGGCGTCGTCGCTCCGCGAGGCGACGGCGCTGCAGCTCGTCCGCCACGCGCGCGAGCACAACCTGGTGCTCGAGGTGTACACCCCGCATCACCTCTACGTCGAGCGCAAGACGCAGATCAGCGAGACCCACGGTCGCATGATCGGCGTCCAGCCGCTCGTGCGCGACCTGTCGGAGGTCGTGGAGAGCGAGCCCGTGATCCGCGCGCAATGGGTGGTGACGACCGCGCAGGAGGCCACCGCGATGGCCATGCGGCCCGCAGGCGTCACCGTCAGCCGCGCCACGTCTCCCGCGCAGCCCGACACGCTGTTCATCAGCATGACCAGGTCCGGCGTGTCGAAGGGCAGCGCCGTGCAGGACCTGGCGGCGCACCTCAAGATCCCGTTGGCACACGCGATGGCCGTCGGCGACACCGCGGGCGACCTGCCGATGCTGGAACAGGTCGGCTTCCCCGTCGTCATGGGCAACGCCGAGCCGGGGCTGAAGTCACGCTTCGGGCGCGTGGTGGGCGACGTGGAGGAGGACGGCGTGGTCGAGGCGCTGGAGCTCGCGGCGACCCTCCGCCCACCCGCCTGAGCCGCGGTACGCTCTCGCCCATGGGCATCACCCGCATCCAAGACCTGCCTGCCGCCGTGGGCGCCGAGGTGACGGTCGCCGGTTGGCTGACCGGCAGCCGCTCGTCGGGCAAGATCGCGTTCCTGCAGCTGCGGGACGGCAGCGGTTTCGTGCAGGCGGTGGTATCGAAGCAGGACGTCGACGAGGCCACCTTCGTGGCCGCCCGCGCGTTGGGCCAGGAGAGCGCGCTGCGCCTCACGGGCGTCGTGCGCACCGACGCACGCGCGCCGAGCGGCGTCGAGCTCGCCACCCGTTCGCTCGAGGTCGTCCACGCGACCAGCGACTACCCGATCACGCCCAAAGAGCACGGCGTCGACTTCCTCGCCGACCACCGCCACCTGCACCTGCGTCACCGCGTGCCGTGGGCCATCCTGCGGGTGCGGGACGAGCTGGAGCGGGGCGTGCACGACTTCTTCGCGGATCACGGGTTCGTTCGCTTCGACGCCCCGTTCTTCATGCCCACGGCCGTGGAGGGGACCACCAACCTGTTCGAGATCGACCTGTTCGACGAGGGCAAGGCGTACCTGTCGCAGTCCGGCCAGCTGTACGCCGAGGCGGGCGCGATGGCGCTCGGCGCCGTCTATACGATGGGGCCTACGTTCCGGGCGGAGAAGAGCAAGACCCGGCGGCACCTGCTGGAGTTCTGGATGATCGAGCCCGAGGTCGCGTACCTGGAGCACGAGGGCAACGTGCGCCTGCAGGTCGATCTGCTGTCGTACCTCGTGGCCAGGGTGCTCGAGCGGCGCGGGCGTGAGCTGGAGATGCTCGAACGCGACGTGGCCAAGCTGGCGCCCGCCGCGGCGGGCGGGTACCCGGTGATCACCTACGATCGGGCGCTGGAGATCCTGGCGGAGGCCGGCAGCCCGATCGCGTGGGGCGACGACTTCGGCGCGCCGCACGAGACGATCCTGGGCGAGGCGTTCGACCGGCCCGTCGTCATCGAGCACTACCCGACGTCGGTCAAGGCCTTTTACATGGAACCGGTGCCGGGCGACCCGAGCCGGGTCCTGTGCAACGACGTCATCGCGCCCGAGGGGTACGGCGAACTGATCGGCGGATCGCAGCGCATCCACGACCTCGACCTGCTGCGCCGGCGCATCGCCGATCACGGTCTCCCGGAGGAGGCGTTCTCCTGGTACCTCGATCTGCGTCGCTTCGGCAGCGTGCCACACTCCGGGTTCGGCATCGGCCTCGAGCGCACGCTCGCCTGGATCACCGGCGTGAGCCACCTGCGGGAGGTCATCCCCTTCCCGCGCATGCTCACCCGCATGTTCCCCTGAGGCGCGCGCGCGCGACCGCGGCCCGGGTCAGCCGCGCGGCGGCGCGACCTTGCCCCACAGCGACGGACGCTCCTCACCCGCCACCGTGATCCTCACCTCGTCGGCCGTGGCGGCCGCGCGCGCGGTCGCCACCAGCGAGCGCATGACCGACAGTTCGTCAGCGACCCCGATCCGTGCGCCGAGGGGCAGCTCGGGGACGTCGACCACGGCGATTCGCCGGCGGTCGAGTTCGATGACGAAGCCCGTCGCCGCGTCCACGCCGGCCGGCCACGTGCCGCTGGCCAGGAGGTCGTCCCGGAGCGCGCCGAGCGTGGCCGTCAGGCGGGCGCTGGGATCGTCGGCCGCCGACAGCGCGACGTCGGCGTATCCAGGCCGCTCGAGCCCCCGCGCGTCCACGACCACGAAGCGGACCTCGACCACGACCGGTGGGCGGGGGGCGTCGCCCACGGCCACGGTCGGGGGCGGCGCCACCCGCGGCGCCCCGCCCGTCAGGGCGAAGACCACGGCGAGGAGCAGCGCGAAGCCCGAGATGAGCAGCTGCGGGGCGGCCCAATGCGGTCCGCCCACGTGGTGCCGCGAGACCGTGGCGGGCGGTCGCCGCGGACGGCGCATCAGCGACCGCCCAGCGCGCTCCAGGCGCTCACCAGGGCGCGCGCCAGGTCGCCCGCCGCGGCGGGATCGCGCAGGTCGTCCGCCGCCATCTCCAGGAACAGGCCGCGCCCGGCCGCGCCGGCGAGCACGGCGAGCGGCGCACCGATCGGGCCCTCGGCCGTCCAGCCGGCCGCGGCGAGCGCGCGCGTCAGCTCTGCACCCCAGTCGCGCCCGACCGCGAGGTCGGTCGTCAGGCGCAGCAGGACGGAGCGGCGCAACGCGTCCGTGCCGGCGCGAGCGAGCGCCGACTCGGCGTTCCAGCGGATCGCGCGGTCGAGGGTCTCCGCCGCGTCGGCGTCGTCCAGGACGTAGAGACGCACCTGGCGGCGGGGCAGCTCCCCGAGGTGGATCGTGACCATCGCGTCGGCACCGACCCCCATGGCCGTCCGGTCGACCAGCGGCACCGACGCGGGGCCCGTGCGCGTGCGTTCGACGTCGATGCCCGCCCGGGCGAGCTCCACCGCGAGCAGGTCGACGAACGCCCGCGTCAGTTCGCCCTCGACGTCCGCCTGCAGGGCGTCCGCGCCGCCCTGCGAGACGTGCCCGGCGTCGAGGACCCAGCGCGTGCGGGACACCGTCGCGATGGGCTCCTGCCCGGCCCCGCTCGTGCCGAACGCCACCACGACCTCCATCCCGGCCCCCGCCGGCACGCTCCACACGCGCGGCTCCACGCCGGGCGCGAGCTGCACGCGGGCCTCGCTGCTCCCCCGGACGCGCTCGACGGCGGCGCGAACGAACGACCGGCCCTCGAGCGCCGGGGTCACCAGCGGGTCGGCGCGCTCGAAGCGCAGCTCGAGCACACCGCTCTCGGGGTGGTGGAAGGTGACGTAGCGACCCGGCGCGTCGAGGGCGAACACCAGCCGTTCGCTGACGCCGAAGCCCTCCAGCCGCATGCTCAGGCTGGGACGCGGCAGCACGACCGCGACCGAGGCCGACTCGCTGAGGAAGGCGACCCTGCCCCCGAGGGCCTCGCCCACGGCCTTCACCGGCACGAACGCCTCGCCGCCGGTCCACAGCGCGGCGGGACCGGGGCGCGCCCGGCCATCGCGCACGATCGCGGGCCGCGGCGCCGCCACGCCCGCCGCCTCGCTCACCAGCGCGAGCTGGACGATCGCCGCGCCGAGCGTCAGCGTCACCCGTCCGCCGGCGAGGTCGACGGCCACGTCGGCGCCCAGCGCGCGCGCGAAGTCGGCGGCGGGGGCGTAGGTGACGTCGGCGACCAGCGTGGTGGTCGCCCCCGGCACGTCGACGCCGTTGACGAGCAGCTGCGGCTGCGCCGCGGCCACGGCGAGGAGGCCGATGGCGAGCAGCAGCGCGCCGAGGCGGTTCATCTGGACTCGCCCTTCAGCACCCGGTCCATCTCGCGGCGCGCGTCGCGCTCGGCGCTGGCCGCCCGCTTGTCGTGCCGCTTGCGGCCCCGCGCGAGGGCGATGAGGAGCTTGGCCCGGCCGCGCTCGTCGAAGTAGAGCTTGAGCGGAACGACCGTCAGGCCGCGGCGTTCGAGGCCCTTGCGCAGTTCGTGGATCTCGCGCCGGTGGAGGAGCAGCTTGCGCCGCCGGAGGGGTTCGTGGTTGTTGTAGGAGGCCTGTGCGTACATCGGCAGGTTGGCGCCCTCGAGCCACACCTCGTCGCCGGCGACGCGTGCGTACGCCTCGGCGATCGAACCGCCGCCGGCCCGCAGCGACTTGACCTCGCTGCCGGTGAGCACCAGCCCGGCCTCGAAGGTCTCGAGGACGTCGTAGTCGTGACGCGCGCGGCGGTTGGTCAGCATCGCGGCCATGATACGTGCCTCGAGTCCGAGCTTCGCGACGTCGGCGACCTCGCATGCGCCATCAGTCGAGCCAGGTCTCGATGTCGTAGGGGTCGACGTCGACCAGCGCCCGCACGCCGCCGCCGGGCCGCGCGTCCACGTGCGCGAGCCTCGCGGCCAGCGTCGCCTCGTCGTCGGCGCGGACGAGCACGTGGAAGGCGTAACGCCCGCGGGCGCGCGCCAGCGGGGCGGGGGCGGGCCCCAGGACGTCGTCCTCGGGGACGCCGGCGGCCAGGAGGCGGCCGGCCAGGGCATGCGCGGCGGAGGCGGCCGCGGCGCGGTCGCGGTGGGTGAGCTGGACCCGCGCCCAGTGACGCGCCGGCGGGTAGCCGAGCGCACGGCGGCGCGCCATGACGCGCTCGATGAAGGCATCGACGGCGCCATCGAGGTCTTCGGCGAGCCAGGTGCGCCAGACCTCGTGCTCGGGGCGGTGGACCTGCGCCACCAGCAGGGGCCGGCGCTCCGACGAGGCGAGGTCGGGCAGCGAGAGCAGCACCCGCAGCGACCGCTCCTCCGCCCTCACGTCCTCGTGGTCGTGCAGCGCGTCGCCCGCCGTGAGGGCGACGAGCGCGAGGTCGGGCAGCGGCGGGAGACGCAGCGCCGCGGTCGTGCCGACCACCACCCCGGCCTCGCCGGCCAGGAGCGGGGCCGGGTCGTCGCGCTGGTCGTGGTCCCAGCGCAGCACGCACAGCGTGGGCGCCACGCCGTGCACCGCCTCGGCCACCCACTCGGTCCCGGCCCCGGGTCGGGGGGCGAGGTCGGGGGCACCGCAGGCGGGGCAGGCGTCGGGCGCCGCCGAGTCGTAGCCGCAGTGGTGGCAGCGCAGCCGCTCGATGCGCGCGTGCCAGCGGAGCGGGAGGTCGCAGTGGGGGCACATGACGACCTCGCCGCAGGAGCGGCAGCCGAGCGCCGCGGCGTAGCCGCGCCGCGGCACGACCAGCAGCGCCTGCCGCCGCCGCTCGGCCACCTGCCGCAGCAGGCGCACGAGCGGCGCGCAGAGCGGCCACCCGGTCTCGTGGCGCAGGTCGAGCAGGGCAGCGCGCGGCCTCGGTCGCGGGAGCGCCACCTCGCGCTCCGCCCCGGCGGCCCGCAGCTCGGCCGTCGCGAGCGGGTCGACGAGGGCCCACGCGGCGCCGGCGGCGCGGGCGAGTTCGAGCGCGTCGCGGCGGCCGACGCTGCGCGCGCCCGCGAGCTGCTTGTGGCTGCCGCTGGCCGCGTCCCACACGGCCACGCGCGCCAGGCCGGGCAGGTCGAGCGCCAAAGCGGGGTAGGTGCCGACGAGGAGCGCCGGCGTCCCGGCGGCGAGCTCGCCGGCGACCGCCGCCCGCTGGTCGTCCGCCAGGTCGGCGCCCCAGCGCAGCGTCGGCACGGCCTGGGCGGCGGCCCGCGACAGCGTCTCCGCCTGCGCCTGCTCGGGGACGAGCAGGAGCGCCTGGCGCCCGGCGGCGACGGCCCCGAGGAGCCACGGGAGCGTGGTCCGCCAGCGGGCGCGCGCGTCGCCGCCGGAGATCAGCACGCCGGAGGCGGCGGCGGTCGCCCCGTCGCCACCGCCCGCCGCCGCGCCCGCGGCGGGCGGTGGGTCGAGGTCGAAGGGCGCCGCCGGAGCGGCCGTCACCCAGGGCACGCTCGCGGGGGGGCGGGTGACCTCGAGGTAGCCGGCGAAGCCCTTGGCGACCAGCGCCCGGGCCGCACCCGGCGGCACGCCCGCGTCCCGGGCCAGGGCCGCCGCGCTCTCGCACGGCCCCTGGTCGACGAGCCACGCGAGCGCCCGCCGCTGCCCCTCGCGGGCCGCGCCCGCCAAGGTGTCGTCCGCCGGACGGAGCGCGACGAGGCGCCGGTCGCTGGCCTGGGCCTCCTCGACGCGCTCGCGGAGCAGCCCGTGCCGGCGCCAGGTGTCGAGCAGCTCGGCGTCGAAGGCCGACGCGTCGTGCCAGCCCGCGTCCGCCAGGCGCCGTCCCTCCGCGCCGAACAGGTCGACCGGCGCCGCCGGGTCGCGCCGGACGAGGTGGATCCACGCTCCCTTGAGGCCCGCGGCGGCGAAGGCCGCGACGCTGACGCCGATCGGCACCGCGCAGCGGGCGGCCTGCGCGGACAGCATCGTGCGCACCGGGGCGCCGAGCGCCGGGCCGCCGGCGATCCAGGCGATCGCCGGGCGCAGGTCGAGGGCCTCCGCCGCGCTCGCCTGTCGCGCCCCGGCGACCCAGCCGACCCGCAGACCGCCCTGCCACGGCACCGCCACCCGCCGTCCGACGCCCGCGCGGGCGGTCGCCGGCGAATCGGTCGCCCGGTCGCCCTCGCCAACCGCGTCGGGCGCAGTGGTCCCCGTCGCACGCGGCGCGGGGTCGTGGGGGGGCAGGTAGTCGAGACCGGGCACGGGCACCGGCAGCCACACGTGGAGGACCTCGGGCACGGGTCAGTCTACGGGGACGCCTCTGGTATCGTCGTCGGCGATGGAGGACTTCGACCCCCGCCCGCCGCGGTCGGCCTACGCCGCCGCAGGCGTCGACCTCGCGGCCTCGGACGTCGCCATGGAGCGCATCCGGGCCGACGTCGAGTCGACCTACACGCCGCACGTGCTGCGCGGCCTGGGCTCGTTCGGCGGGCTGTTCTCGCTGCCGGGCGACGTGCGCGACCCGGTCCTGGTCGCCTCGACCGACGGCGTGGGGACCAAGACCCGGCTGGCGGTGGCGCTCGGCCGCGTGCGGGGCCTGGGCAGCGACCTCGTGCACCACTGTGTCAACGACATCCTCGTCCAGGGGGCCAGGCCGCTGTTCTTCCTCGATTACGTGGCGAGCGCGCGCCTCGACGTGGGCGTGATCGCGGAGGTCGTCGGCGGCATCGCCGACGCGTGCCGCGCTGAGGGGGTCGCGCTGATCGGCGGCGAGACGGCCGAGATGCCGGGCGTGTATGCCCCGGGCGAGATCGACGTCGTCGGCACGATCGTCGGCATCGTCGGTCGCGACGCCGTCATCGACGGCACGGGGGTGCAGGGCGGTGACGTCCTGTTGGGGCTCGAGTCCGGCGGCCTGCAGACCAACGGCTTCTCCCTCGCGCGCTCGATCGCGAGCGGCCACGAGGGGGAACCGGTCGACCCCTCCGACCCGTCGGGGCCGACGCTGGGCGAGGCCCTGCTGGCGCCGCATCGGTCGTTCTCGGCGCCGCTGCGGCCGCTCCTCGAGGCCGGCCTCGTGCGGGCGCTGGCCCACGTGACCGGCGGCGGCATCCCGGGGAACCTGCCCCGGGCGCTGCCCGGTGAGCTGGGCGCCGAGATCGAGGAGGGGTCGTGGCCGCGGCCCGTCGTCTTCGATCGCCTGCAGGCGCTCGGCGAGATCGCCGAGGACGAGATGCGCAGCGTGTTCAACCTGGGGATCGGGATGATCGTCGTCGCGCGACCCGGCGACGTCGAGCGCGTCCGGGCCACCTGCCCCGAGCCGCTGCACACGATCGGCCGGGTCGTGCCGGGCGAGGGCGTCCGCTACCTGCGCGGCGGCTGACCCGACTCAGCCGCGCCCGTTCGGCGCGTGCGCCGGCAGCACGACCGTGAAGACCGTGCCCTCCCCCACCCGCGACCGGACGTCGACGGTGCCGCCGTGCTGCTGCACGATCCAGCGCACGATCGCCAGGCCGAGGCCCGAACCGTTGCCGCGGGTGGAGCGCGCGCCGTCCACCCGGTAGAAGCGCTCGAACAGGTGCGGCAGGGCCTCGGCGGGGATGCCCGCGCCGTCGTCCAGGACCTCGAGACGCACGTCGCGCCCCTCGCGCTCGAGGTGCAGCTGCACGTGCCGCGCGCCGGCGTCGAGGGCGTTCTGCACGAGGTTGAGGACCACCTGCTTGAGCCGGGCGGGGTCACCCTCGACCTCGAGCAGCGGCTGGCTGCAGTCGACCGTGATGCGCGCCGGCGCCGACAGCGGCGCGAGGTCGTCGCGTACGGCCTCGAGCACCTCGAGGAGGTTCATCGGCTCGCGCTGGACCTGGAACCCTGCGTCCGCGCGGGCGAGCTCCAGGAGGTCGTGCACGAGCCTCGCCATGCGCTCGCCCTCGCGCTGGATGACGCCGAGCGAGTCGACCTGCTCGACGCTGGGGTGGGTGCGCCGCAGCAGGTACTGGGCGTGGCCCACGATCGCCGTGACCGGGGTGCGGAGCTCGTGGCTGGCGTCGGCCGTGAAGCGGCGCTGCGTCTCGAAGGACTCCTGCAGCCGATCGAGCATGTGGTTGATCGACACGGCGAGCGCCCGCAGCTCATCGTCGGTGGCCGGCACCGGGACCCGCCGCGACAGGTCCTGCCCCGAGACGCGGGAGGCGGCCTGCGTCACCCGCTGGACCGGCGACAGCACCTGCCGCGCGAGCCACCAGACACCGAAGGCGAACGCGGCGAACGCGAGCAGGACGGTCAGGCCGAGGTCGCGCGCGAGTTGCTCGAGGGTCCGCTGCACGTTGGAGGTGGGCAGGCCGACCAGGATGACCGCGGTGAGGGCGACCTGCTGGTTGGGGAACGAGACCGTCCCCAGCGTGCCCAGGACCCGCAGGCGCTCCTGGTTGGCGAGCGTGACGTGCGCCGCCAGGTCGTCGCCGCGGATGAGGTCCTCGAGGACGCGGTCGGGTAGGAGCGCGAGCAGCCTGTCGTTGGTGGGGTTCGCGCGGACGGAGGTGGGCTGGGTGTAGTTGACGCCGTTGCGGATGCCCGCGACGTCGTCGGGCACCTCCGGCGCCGTGGCCACCAATACGATTTGATAATACGCGTCGCCCGGGAGCCGCTGCAGGCCGGTGGCGATCGCGCCCTCGGACAGGTCCGTCAGCGCCTGCAGCGCGCGCTCCTCGACGGCCGTGTCGAGCGAGCGCTCGGTGAGGAGGTAGACCGACACCGCCACCGCCGACAGGATGACGGCGATGAACGCGCTGGTGAAGATCGCGAGACGCAGCCGCAGGGTCATCGCGGGCCGACCCATGCTGCGCTCCGAGAGGCGCCGCCCACGGGGGCCGTCACTCCTCGCGCAGCACGTACCCCACGCCGCGCACGGTGTGGATCAGCCGCCGCTCGCCCTCGCCCTCGAGCTTCCGCCGCAGGTAGCCGACGTACACGTCGACGACGTTGCTGCCCCCGGTGTACTCGGGCCACACCTTCTCCTCGATCTCGAAGCGGTTGAAGACCTTGCCCGGGTTCCGCGCGAAGAGCTCGAGGAGCTCGAACTCCTTGGCCGAGAGCTCGATGCGCCGCCCGTCGCGGAACACCTCGCGGCCATCGAGGTTCATCACCAGGTCGGCGACGCGGACCTCGCCGGTCACGGCCGGGTTGACCCGTCGCAGGTGGGCGCGCACGCGGGCGAGCAGCTCCTCGATCGAGAACGGCTTGACCAGGTAGTCGTCGGCGCCGGAGTCGAGGCCGGTCACCTTGTCGTCGACCGAGTCCTTGGCCGTGAGGATGATGATCGGGGTGTTGCTGGTCTTGCGGATGCGCCGCGCGACCTCGAGCCCGTCGAGCACCGGCAGCATGAGGTCGAGCACCACCAGGTCGGGGTTCAGCTCGCGGAACTTCGAGAGGCCGGTGACGCCGTCGTAGGTCACGACCGTCTCGTAGCTCTCGGCCTGCAACTCGAGATCGACGAACTTCGCGATCTCCTTCTCGTCTTCGACGATGAGGATGAGGGGTTTGCGTTCCATGAGACGAGAATGCCATAGACGTCGATGAGAACGTGTCCGGCGCCGCCACGGGCGGCTCGCGCCGGCGACGTCCCGACGGCGACGCCGGCCGCCTCAGGGCGTCGGCGCGTCAGCCAGGAGCACCGTCTCCTGCACGATCAGTCCCCTGCCCAGCACCTCCGCGGCCCACGCCTGGGCGCCCGGCAGCGAGTGGTCCCGCCAGTTGCCGCAGCGCTCCGGGCTGCAACCGGGGATGGCGCCCTCGTGGTCACGGATCGCGGCGAGCGCGCGCTCGGCGGCCGCGCGCACCGTCTCCTCGCCGGGCTCGTCCAGGAAGGTGAGGTAGAAGCCCGTGCGACAGCCCATGGGCGAGGCGTCGACCAGCGTCACGCCCGGCAGGGCGTCGCGCAGGTAGCCGGCCAGCAGGTGCTCGATCGTGTGCAGCGGCGCGGTCGGGATCTCCTGCGCGTTCGGCTGGACGAGGCGCAGGTCGAACTTGGTGACCACGTCGCCGCGTGCGCCCTGGTAGCGGCCCGCGGCGCGGACGTACGGGGCGCGCACGGCGGTGTGGTCGAGGTCGAACGAGGCGACTCGGGTCAAGGGGGGCATGGCCCAGGCTACCGCGCGCGGCCCGGCGCCGCCCCGGGAAGCGCGAGCCGGCGCGGCCGACCGCATGGGGCGCCCCCCGGGTGCATCACGAACCGGCGAGCCGCGTCCCGGCCACAGGCGCCGCGGTAGACTCCGGCCGACAGGCGTCGCGACCGTTGGTCGCGACGCACCCTATCTTCATCAGGACCGAGGTACCGACGTGCGCGAACGGGTCGCGATCTTCATCGACGGCAGCAACCTCTACAACGGCATGCGCGAGAACCTCCGCAGCACACGGGTCAACCTGTCCGAGCTCATGCGCCAGCTCGGACGCGAGCGCGAGCTGGTGCGCTGCTACTACTTCAACGCCCCGCTGACCGACGACTACGACGAGGATCTGCGCGACGGGCAGCAGCGCTTCTTCGAGTCGCTGCGGCGCATCCCCTACGTGACGGTCCGGCTCGGGCGCCTCCACCGGCGCCCAGACGGCGCCCTCGTCGAGAAGGGCATCGACGTGGCGATCGCCGTCGAAGCGCTGTCGCTCGCCCACCAGAACGCCTACGACGCCTGCCTGCTCGTCTCGGGCGACGGCGACTACGTCGAGCTCGTCGAGGCGATCAAGCGGCTCGGCAAGCACGTCGAGGTGGCCATGTTCAAGAACCAGTCGGCGGGCGTGCTGCTGGAGCACGCCGACGTGTTCCGGCCGCTCGACGAGTGCGACTGGACGAAGATCCTCTTCTGAGAGCCAGCCGCGCCCGCCGAGAGCCAGCCGCGCCCGCCGAGAGCCAGCCGCGCCCGCCGAGAGCCGGCGGATCTCCCTGAGATCCGGCCCCCTCGGTCTTCATCGACCCCCCACACAGGCCCCGTCCCGGATCGGCCGAGGCGCGCGGCGGTGCTATCGTTGAGGCCGAGGTCCGCTGGACGAGAGGTCCGACGGATCGTCAACCCACGAGGAGGCACCATGCGCACTGTTCTCACCCTGATCGCGGCCGCGGCCCTGACGTTCGCGTCCGCCCAGGACTTCGTCTTCGGCCTGAACTTCGATGCGGGCGGCAAGTTCGACGGCTCGTTCAACGAGGGCACCTTCCGCGGCATGGAGCGCGCCATCGCCGACCTCGAGACGCAGCGCGGCCTCGAGATCGACCTGCTCGAGTTCGAGGGCACGCCCGAGACGTCGGCCGCCGGCCTGCGCGCCATGGCCGAGGCGGGCGCCGACCTCATCGTCGCGCCCGGCTTCAACCAGACGGACTCCATCGCCGCCGTCTCGTCGGAGTTCACCGACACCTTCTTCGTCCTGATCGACTCGGTCGTGGAGAACCCGAACGTGCGCTCCGTGCTGTTCAAGGAGCACGAGGGCTCGTTCATGGTCGGCTACATCGCCGGCACCCTGTCGCAGACCGGCACGGTCGGCTTCGTGGGCGGGATGGACATCCCGCTGATCCGCAACTTCGACGCCGGCTACCAGGAGGGCGTGAAGTACGCCTGCCCCGACTGCACCATCATCAGCAACTACGTCGGCGTCACGCCGACCGCGTGGAACGACCCGGCCCGCGCCAAGGAGCTCGCCGTCGCGCAGCAGGCCCAGGGCGCCGACATCATCTACGCCGCGGCCGGCGCCTCCGGCAACGGGGTCATCGACTTCGTCAAGGAGAACATGTGCTACCAGGGCGCGACGCGCGTCACGGCGCTGACCGAGGCCCTCGCGAACGTCCCCACCTACCCGGCGTACGCCGCCGCCTGCGCGGCCGGCTCGCAGCCGCTGTTCTTCATCGGCGTCGACTCGAACCAGAACCCCTTCGGCGACACCGACGGTGACCCCGCGACGCTCAACCACGGCCTCACCTCGATGCTCAAGCGCGTCGACGTGGCCGCCTACGACGCCGCGTTCGACGTCGCCGACGGCGCCTTCGAGCCCGGCACGCTCGTCCTCGGCCTCGCCGAGGCCGGTGTCGGCTACGCGATGGACGCCTACAACGAGGCCCTCGTCCCGGCCTCCGTGCTCACCGAGCTCGCCGTCATCGCCGACATGATCGTCTCCGGTCAGCTGGTCGTCCAGGGCTTCAGCGACTGACGCACCCGCCGGCGACCGCCGGCACACGGCACGACCGCGGCGGCGCGTGGGCACCAGCCCCACGCGCCGCTTCTCATGGGGGCGCGTGCTACGCTTCCAAGCGCAGGGTGGGCCATCTGGCCGCGGTCTCAGGTCGGCGCAGCCGACGCGAGATCGAGGAAAGTCCGGGCACCGCAGGGCAGGATGCCAGCTAACGGCTGGGCGCGTAAGGCGACGGCACGTGCAACAGAGAGCAGACCGCCTCGGTACCACCGGCCGGCCCCCAAGGCCGTCCGGTCGAGGTAAGGGTGAAACGGTGCGGTAAGAGCGCACCAGTGCCCGTGGCAACACGGGCAGCTAGGTAAACCCCATCCGGTGCAAGGTCCGATAGGGAGAAAGGGCTTGCCCGGCCCGCTACCATCTCCGGGTTGACCGCTCGAGGCGCGCGGCGACGCGCGTCCCAGATAGATGGCCAGAGCCTCTTCTCGCTCACGCTCGAAGAGGATACAGAACCCGGCTTATCGGCCCACCTGCCGACCGACCGGCCCCCTCTCGGGGGCCGGTCGTCGTCGCATCGAGGGGCGAGGCCGTCCGACGCCCCCGCGGCGGGCGTTCGAGCACAGGTTCGACGTCTGCCGGGTCCAGCGCGACGGGTGCCAGCCTGGGCGCGTCGCCGTCGTGTCCGTAACCGGATGCACCGCGGAGCGCCAGGCAGTACGCTCTCCCACGATCGGTCGACCGCGGCCCGGGCGCCCCACGCCGAAACGTGCCGCGGCGGTCGGTCCGATCCCCGCCCCCTCGGGCCAAGGAGGCACCTCGATGCGCAACGCCCGCCGATCGCTCGCCCGGCTCCTCGTCGCCTCGGTCCTGACCGTCGCGCCGATGGCGGCCGCCCAGACGCTCACGATCCTGTTCCCCCAGGAACCCGGGAGCCTGTTCCCGCACTTCGACCTGCTCAGCCTGGCGCACGAGGCCCAGGACCTGCTGTTCGACCGCCTGTTCGCGGTCGACGAGCAGGGCGCCTACCTCCCCGTGCTGGCGGCGGAGGTCCCGACGGTCGCCAACGGCGGCATCTCGGCCGACGGCCGTGTCTACACGATCCGGCTGCGCGAGGGCCCGACCTGGCACGACGGCACGCCCGTCACGTCCGCCGACCTCGCCTTCACCTGGCGCGTCATCACCGATCCCAACCTGCCGATCCCCACGCGGACCGTGTGGCAGGACATCGTCTCCATCGACACGCCGGATGCGCGGACGGCCGTCGTCACCTTCGGCGACACCAACGTCAGCTTCCTCGGCGCCGCCTCGTTCGCCGGCGCCTTCCTGCTGCCCAGTCACCTGCTGCAGGACGTCGACGACCTGGCCAACGCCCCCTTCCACCGCGCGCCCGTGGGCAACGGCGCCTTCCGCTTGGTCGAGTGGCAGGCCGGCAGCTTCCTCCGCTTCGAACGCCACGACGCCTACTGGGACGGCGCCGCCCACTTCGAGGCCGTCGTCATCCGCATCGTCCCCGGCAGCGAGGCCCAGCGGACCGTCCTGAGCCGCGGCGAGGCCGACCTGGTCCTGCAGGTGGCGCTGACCGAGCTGCCCTTCGTCGACGGCCTGGACGCTTACCGCCGCATCTCGGTGCCGACCTTCGCCAACTGGCAGCTGTGGCTGAACAACGAGGACCCGGTGCTGGCGGATGCCCGCGTGCGGAGGGCGCTCGTGCACGCGATCGACCGCGAGACGATCGCCGACGCGCTGCTCGGCGGCCTCAGCCGACCCGACGACGCCATCCTGCCCGTGTCGCACTGGGCCCACGCCGACGACGTCAGCCGCTACCCCTACGACGCCGCCGCGGCGGAACGCCTGCTCGACGAGGCCGGCTGGGTGCGCGCCGGCGCAGGGCGCGCCCGCGACGGCCAGCCGCTGGTGGTCGAGCTCATCAACATCGCCGGCCAGGCCGATCGGCTGCAGGTGGTGCAGGCCGTCCAGGCGTACTGGCGCGCCGTCGGCGTCCAGGCCGAGATCCGGGAGGTGGATGCCGCGTCGTTCGTGCCCACGCTCTCGGGCGGCGACTTCCAGTCGGCCTACGGCTTCTTCGGCGAGGGTCAGGAGCCGGTCTGGAACCTGTGGCTGGGCACCAACTGGCAGCGCTACGGCAACCAGGAGGCCCTCGGCCTGCTGCGCGCGTACGGCGTCACCGTCGAGCGCGAGGCGCGCCGCGAGCTGGCCGTCGCCTTCCAGCGCCAGGTCGCCGAGGACGTGCCGGTCATCGTCCTCGCGCCGCGGCCGCTGCTCGCCGTGGTCCGCGCCGATCTCCAGGGCTACGCGCCCACCACGACCTCCAGCCTCTGGAACGTGCACACCTGGAACCGCTGACCCCCGTCGCCTAGGGAGGGCTCTCTGCTCGCCTACGTCCTCGGCCGCCTGCTCGGCCTCGTCCCCCGGCTGGCCCTGATCTCGGTCCTGCTGTTCGGCGTGGTCCACCTCCCCAAGGGTGGGCCCGCCGACGTCTACGCCGCGGATCCGTCCGCCACCCCCGAGGCGATCGAGCGGATGAAGGAGATCTGGGGGCTCGACCAGCCGCTGCACGTGCAGTACGGCCGCTGGGTGACGCGTCTGGTGCAGGGCGACTGGGGCCGTTCCTACGTCGAGCGTAGAGAGGCGATCGAGGTGGTGGCCGACCGCATCGGCCCGACGCTGCGCTTGACCGGGGCCGCGTTGCTCGTCGGCCTGGTGGCCGGCGTCGGGCTCGGGGTCCTGGCGGGTGTGAGCCGCTCCCCCGGCGTGCAGCACGCGGTGCGCGTGGTCGCCGTGCTCGGCATGAGCGTGCCGACCTTCTGGAGCGGGGCGATCGTCCTGCTCGTGTTCTCCTCCTACCTGCGCTGGATCCCGGCCGGCGGCGTCGGGACGATCGGGGGTGACGCGAACCTGCTGGACGCGCTGTGGCACCTCGCGGCGCCCGCCCTCGTGTTGGGCTCCGTGTACGTCGCCCAGTGGATGCGCTACGTGCAGGCCGGGCTGGAGAGCGTGGCGGACGACGACTACGTGCGCACGGCCCGCGCCAAGGGCCTGAACCGCACCCGGGCCCTGCTGCGTCACGGCTTGCCGAACGTCCTGCTGCCGCTCGTGACCGTCCTCGGCCTCGAGCTCCCACGCCTGCTGTCGGGCGCGATGGTCACCGAGGTGGTGTTCTCCTGGCCGGGCATCGGTCGGCTGCTCCACGGCTCGCTGGTGGCGCGCGACTACCCGGTCGTGCTCGGCACCCTCATCGTCGCCGGGATGGCCGTGCTCATCGTCAACCTGATCACCGACCTGCTCTACGGCGTCCTCGACCCGCGCGTGCGGTACGCCTGACATGCGCTGGAGGACCTTCATCCGACAGCCGCTGGGCGTCGCCGGCGCCGTCGTGTTGATCGCGCTCGGGCTCGCCGCCGCGGCCGCCCCGTGGATCGCGCCGTTCGACCCCAACGCCATCGACCTGCGGGCGATGCAGCAGCCGCCCGGCGACGCCCACCTCCTCGGCACCGACGACCTCGGGCGCGACGTGCTCACGCGGATGCTGTTCGCCGGGCGCATCTCGCTGCTCCTCGCCCTCGTCGTCACGGCGCTGTCGGTGGCGATCGGCACCTTCCTGGGCGCACTGGCCGGCTTCTTCGGCGGCTGGGCCGACCGGCTCGTGTCGCTGGCGACGGACTCGCTGCTGTCGCTGCCGGTCCTCGGCCTGGCGATGGTGGCCGGCTCCGTCCTGCGCCCCAACCTGTGGACGCTGGCGTTGGTCCTGGCGCTGGTGTCGTGGCCGACGCTGTCGCGCATCACCCGCGCCCAGATGCTGACGCTGCGCGAGCGCACCTACGCCGAGGCGGGCCGCGCGCTCGGGCTGCGGCCGCAGCGCGTGCTCTTTCGTCACCTGCTCCCCAACGCCGTCGCGCCCCTCATCGTGGCGGCGACCCTGCTGAGCGCCCAGGTGCTGCTGGTGGAGTCGGCGCTCAGCTTCCTGGGGTACGGGATGCGTCCGCCGACGCCGAGCTGGGGCGGCATGCTCAACGAGGCCCAAGCCTTCTACCGCCAGTCGCCCTGGTTGGCGGTGTTCCCCGGCCTGGCGATCACGCTGACGGTGGCGGCGCTGAACTTCGTGGGGGACGCGCTGCGCGCCGCCATGGGCGGACGCGGGGGCTGACCCCAGGCGGAGCGAACCCGCCCGAACACGCTCGACGCCACGTTCGCAGGACACGCCTGCGTCGCCCTCGGACGACGCGGCGGAGCGGTCGCGTGGGCCCCGGTGGGACCCCCGTGCGGGAAACCTGCGGAACCGGGTCGAGGGGTGGGAATTCGTGGGGAATCGTGGTATCGTTGGCCATCTCGGGAAAGGGCCGCCGCGACCCCATGACCACGCGCTCTCACGCCACCGACGCGAAAACGACGCCACCCACGGGTGGCGCGCCTCGCGACGCCGGTGGGGAGAGGTGGGGCCGTGCCCTTCGGTGAATTCCCGTACACCGTGGACGACAAGGGCCGCGTGGTCATCCCACCGGCCTTCCGCGATTTCGTCGAGGACGGCATGGTCGTCACCCGCGGGATGGAGGGGTGCCTCTACGTGTTCCCCATGTCCGCCTGGCACCGCATCGAAGAACGGCTGACGGAGCTCCCGCTCACCGACCCCGACGCGCGCAACTTCGTGCGCTTCTTCTACTCGGGCGCGAGCAAGGCGAAGATCGACGCCGCCGGCCGCGTCACGCTCCCCCCCACGCTGCGCCAGTTCGCCGCCACGACCGGCAACGTCGTCGTGGCCGGGGCGCCCAACCGCCTCGAGATCTGGGACGAGCAGCGCTGGCTCGCCAACCTCCACGAGGTCCAATCGAGTCCGCCGGCCCCCGACCTCCTCCGGGAGCTGGTCGGATGACGCGGGGCTTGGTGGCGGCGGGGCGGGGCTCTGGGTCTGGGCCTGAGACGCCTTCGGGGTCAACGGTCCC
>JAHYJQ010000246.1 GCA_019429025.1 Trueperaceae bacterium
GGGCAAGAACGCCCCCACCAGTCGCAGCGAGGTGATAAAGGTGCGCCTGACGGAGACCGACGGCGCCGACGGTGTCGGGCTGCTCGAGCTGGTGGACGAGGCATGACCGCGGCCACCGCCGGCGCCGGCGGCGCGCGCGCAACCGCCGCCCCCGCCGCCGGCAGCCCGCCGACCAAGCACCCCCGGCACTTGCTCGACCTCGCCGGCTGGACCGCCGAACAGGTGCACGCGCTGTTCGACACCACCGACGTGATGGCGCAGGTGATGACGCGCACGATCAAGAAGGTGCCGGCGCTGCAGGGCTTCACCGTCGGGACGCTCTTCTTCGAGGACTCCACGCGCACGCGGCTCAGCTTCGAGCGCGCCGCCCGCGCGCAGTCAGCCGACGTCATCTCCTTCGCGGCCGGCGGCAGCAGCGTGAGCAAGGGCGAGTCGCTCAAGGACACGCTCAAGACGATCGACGCCATGAAGGCCGACCTCTACGTCGTGCGCCACGCGGCCGCCGGCGCCCCGCTGCAGCTGACGCGCTGGACCGACGCCGCGATCGTCAACGCCGGCGACGGCCGCCGCGCGCACCCCACCCAGGCGCTGCTCGACGCCTACACCTTCCGCACCGTCTTCCCCGGCTTCGCCGGCTTCGAGGGCGTCGAGCTCGCCATCGTCGGCGACGTGGCGCACTCGCGGGTGGCGCGCTCCAACGTCGAGCTGTGGACCAAGCTCGGCGCCCGCGTGCGCCTGTGCGGCCCGCGCACGCTGCTGCCCGACGAGCTGGGTGGGCGCCCCGGCGTCACCCTCACGCACCGCGTCGAGGAGGCCGTCGAGGGCGCCCACGCGGTCATGGCCCTGCGGTTGCAGACCGAGCGCATGGCCGGCGGCCTGCTGCCCTCGCTGGCCGAGGTCCGCGAGCGCTACCAGGTCACCCGCGCGCGCATGCGGCTGGCCCACCCGGACGCCCTGGTCATGCACCCGGGGCCGATGAACCGCGACGTCGAGATCGAGGGCGTGCTGGCCGACGACCCCCGCAGCGTCGTCGAGCGCCAGGTGGCCAACGGCGTGCCCGTGCGCATGGCCGTCCTCTACACCCTGCTGGTGGGCTCCAGGTGACCCGGCCGGCGAACGGGAGCGAAGCGATGAGCGACACCCGCCACGGCGGCGACCGACCCACCCCACGCACCGTCCTGCGCGGCGCCCGCCTCGTCGACGCGCGCGGCGACCACGGCATCCACGACCTGTGGCTCGCCGGCGGCAGCGTCGAGGGCATCGACCTCGGCGGCGACGCCGAGCTCGAGATCGACGCCCGCGGCCTCGTCGCCACCCCCGCCTTCCTCGACCCCCACGTGCACCTGCGAACGCCCGGCCAGGAGGAGAAGGAGGACCTGGCGTCCGGCCTCGCGGCCGCGGCGGCCGGCGGCTTCGGCACGGTCGTGTCGATGGCCAACACCGACCCGGTGGTCGACGACCCGGCGATCGTCGCGGACCTCGCGGCGCAGGCGGCGGCGCTGGGCCTCGCGCGGCTGCGGCCCGCGGCGGCGCTGTCGGTCGGGCTGAAGGGCGAGCGCCTGGCGGACTACGCCGCGCTGCGGGCCGCCGGCGCGGTGATGATCACCGACGACGGCATCCCGGTGGTGGACTCGCACCTGCAGCGGCGGGCCTGCGAGTACGCGCGCGAGCTGGGCCTCGTCATCCAGACGCACTCCGAGGACCCCTCGCTGCGTCAGGGCGGCGTCATGCACGAGGGCGCCGTGTCCCACGAGCTCGGCCTGCCCGGCAACCCGGCCGAGGCGGAGTCGATCATGATCTTCCGCGACTGCGAGGTCGCGCGCATGACCGGCGCGCGGGTGCACGTCGCGCACGTGAGCAGCGAGCGCGGCATGCGCGTCGTCGAGTGGTTCAAGGCGCAGGGCGCGCCCGTCACCTGCGAGGTCACGCCGCACCACCTCACCCTGACCGACGAGGCCTGGCGCGCCTTCGACCCGGTGATCAAGGTGGCGCCCCCACTGCGCACCGCCGACGACGTCGCCTACCTGCGCGACGCCGTCCGCCGGGGCGTCGTCGACTGCCTCGGCAGCGACCACGCGCCGCACACCCGCGCCGAGAAGGACCGCGACGCCTTGCGGGCCCCCTTCGGCCTGCCCAACATCGAGGTCGCCTTCCCGCTGCTCTACACCGACCTGGTGCTCGCCGGCGAGCTCGACCTGGCGCGCCTGCTCGAGCTGCTGCAGGGCGGCGTCGCCCGCGTGATGGGCTGGCCCGCGCCGACGCTGGCGGCCGGCACGCCCGCCGACGTCGTCCTGCTCGACCTCGACACCGAGGCGGCCGTCGACCCCGCCGCCTTCCTGAGCAAGGCGAAGTTCTCGCCCTGGGAGGGCCGCGCGCTGCGCGGCTGGCCACGGGTGACGCTGGTGGCCGGGCGGGTGGCGTTCAGCCGCGCGCGCTGAGAAAGGCCGCCAGCGCCGCCTCGAGCGTGGCCTCGTCGTCCGGCAGCCCGCGCGCCTCGCGCCACGCCCGCTCGAAGCGCATGAACGGCACCAGCTGGTGCCCGCCGGTCGCCGCCTCGCGGCGGAAGAGCGCGCCGACCGGCCCGGCCGCCTCGAGGTAGCCGCTGTCGTCGAAGCGCCGCAGCGCCGCCGCGACGTCGTACGGGGTGCTGCGGTGCTCGACGCGCCAACCGCCGGCCCCGCGCGTGAGGAGCACCCACTGCGCCTCGGGCCGCCCCGCCAGCGCCAGCCCCACCGCGCCCGCGCTCACGAGCAGGCGGCCGCTGCCCAGCGTGCGGTGGAACGGCAGGTGGTTGTGGGCGCGCAGCAGCAGCTCGGCGTCGACGCCGCCGAAGAGGGCCGCGAGCTCGTCGTCGGGCGTCCACGGGAACGCCCCGGCGTGGTCGTCGCCCGGGGCCGCGTGCATGACGTAGACGGCGTCGTCGACGCGCGCCTCGATCGGCGCCGCGCGCACGTCCTCCAGCAGGCCGTCGAGCTCGGCCACCGTCCAGGCGAGCGGCCGGAAGCGGGGCCCGAACCAGGCGGGGTCGCCGGCGGGCGTGCCGCGGTCGATGGCGTAGCGCTCGTGGTTGCCGCGCAGCAGCAGGTCGGCCTCGGCCCGCGCCAGCTGCCAGCAGGCGCGCGAGTCCGGGCCCCCGTTGACGACGTCGCCGGCGACCACCAACACGTCGGGCGCCTCGCGCCGGGCGGCCGCCAGCGCCGCCTCGAAGGCGGGCAGGTTGCCGTGGACGTCGGCCAGGAGGGCGAGGCGCAACGCTTGCCTAAGCGCCGTTCGCCCGCGGGTCGCGGACGGCCTCGGCCAGCAGCGCGACGACCACGCCGCCGAAGCCCACGACCACGGCGGCCAGCAGCGCGATCAGCAGCGCGCGGCGCGACTCCGCCTCGGTGGGCACCAGTGCGGCGCTGAGCACCCGCGCGCCCGACGGCGCGACCTGCGCGACGTAGGCCACGCCGGGCTCGACGGTCGCGAGGGCGTCGACCTGACGCTTCTGGTCGTCGACCGCGCGCTGCAGCTGCCCGAGCCGCACGTTCGCGCGCGCGAGCTCGGCGGCGACCGCGCCGCGCTCGGCGGCCAGGCGTTCGACCTCGTCGCCCCATCCGGCGAGGCGCGCCTCGAGACCGGCGACGCCCGCCTGGACGGAGGCGATCGCCCCGTCCAGCGTCAGGGTGACCTCGGGCGCGCCCGTCAGCACGACCTGCAGGTCGCCTTCGCCGTCGCCTAGGCGCCAGGCCCGCAGGGTCTCCAACTCGGAGCGCAGCTGGGTCAGCGACAGCCGCGCGTCGCGCTGACCGGACAGGACCTGGGCCTCGGCCTCGAGCAGAGCGAGCGAGCGCGCCCGCAGCGCCTCGATCGCCACCTCCGCCGTGTAGTCCTGGAGGGCGATCTCGGCCTCCAGCAGCGCCTCGCGCGCCACGTCCAGCCCCTCGCCGGTGATGGCCTCCACGGCGTCGAGGTTCTCGAGCAGCAGGTCGCGCGCGCGGCGGACGGTCGCCTCGGCCCACAGGTTCGCCAGCCGCGCGGCCCGCTGCGGGTCGCGGTCGGCCACCTGGTGCGTCACCGCCAGGAAGCTCGTGGTCTGGGTCGCCGCCCCCGTGACGCGCTCCAGGGTGAGGCCGCGCCGCAGCTCGGCCACCGCGACCGACCGCTCCAGGGCGAGCTCCTCCAGCACGCCGCGCGAGAAGGCGAGCGTCTGGTAGGTGTCGTAGGTGAGGTTGACCTCCGGCCGGAACCGCAGCGAGGTGCCGAGGTCGACCTCGATCGGGGCGCGCGCGACCACCGCCGTGGCCTCCGCGACGTAGCTCGGCGGGCGCGACGCGAGGAACAGGCCGGCGGCGACCGCCGCCACCGCCGCCGCCGCCACGATCCACGGCGCGCGCCGCTTGAGGACCAGGTACAGCTCGCGCAGCGAGATCTCGTCGGGGGGCGGCGCCGGCGTCGGCACCCGCTCGGGCGTGGCGTCACTCATGGCCGCCATGCTACCCCCCGGTCACCGCGCACGCGCCGCCACCCCCGTATGATGCGCTCATGCCGCACGACGTCTCCCGCGCGCTCATGCCCGCCACCCACGCGGCGCCGCCGGCGTGGTTCGCGCCGGCGCCGGCGCGGACGCTGGGCCGCGGCGACGCGCTCTACCGCGTCGGGGAGCCGGTCGCGGCGTCGTTCGCGATCGAGGCGGGCCTGGTGAAGCTGTCCCTGATGCTCCCGTCGGG
>JAHYJQ010000247.1 GCA_019429025.1 Trueperaceae bacterium
AGGGGGTCGCCCGGGGCGCCCGCCCGCCGGGGGGATCAGGCCGAGACGGCGCTGCGCTGCAGCTCGCGCCACGCCTCGTAGGAGCCGGTCAGTTCGCGCACGTCGGCGAAGCCGAGGGCGCGGAGCGCGGCGGTGGCGACCGCGGAGCGGATGCCGGTCTGGCAATAGACCACGAGTGGCCGGTCGCGCGGCAGGTCGTCGTGGACGAAGGCGAGGCGGCCGACGTGGCGCTGCTTGGCGCCGGGCAGGGCGCCGGCGTCGTGCTCGCTCTTGGTGCGCACGTCGAGCAGGAAGGCGTCGGCGACGCCGTCGACGGCGCCGGGCGCCACCCGAGGCGCCGGGCCGGCGGTCAGCCCCTCGACCGAGGTGACGTAGCCGGCCACCTGGTCGATGCCCGACCACGAGAGCCGGTCGCGGATCCAGTCGGCGTGGGCGGCGTCGCGCGCGAGCACGACCAGGCCGCGCGCGTCGACCTCCGGCGCGATCGCGTAGCTGGCGTAGGTCGCGAGCTTCTTGCCCTCGGGTGCGAAGTAGGCGCCGGGCGCGTGGTCGGCGCGCATCTGGTCGGCGCTGCGGGTGTCGACCAGGACGAGGTCGTCACCCAGCCGGTCGCGCAGGTCCGCCGGCGTGAAGGCCGGCAGCGGGGCCCGCTCGCCCAGGAGGGCCGGGCCCGCCTTGTTCGTCCGCTTCATGCGGCCGAAGTAGAGCGGCGCGTCGGGCTGGCCCTCGAGCAGGGTCTCGACGAAGCCGGCCTCGTCGCCGGCCTGCACCAACGGCGCCCACCAGCTGGTGAGCCTCTCGTAGCCGACGGTGCTGCTCGGCACGGCGCCGAGCGCCTTGCCGCAGGCGCTGCCGGCGCCGTGGCCGGGCCACACCTGGACGTGGTCGGGGAGGGCAAGGAAGTGGTCGCGCAGGCTGGCGAAGAGCCGCTTGGCGCCGCCGAAGCGGGTGTCGACGCCGCCGGCGGCCTCGTCGAGCAGGTCGGGCCGGCCGACGTCGCCGACGAAGACGAAGTCGCCGGTGAGGTAGAAGCCCGGATGATCGCTGGTGGCGCCGTCCGTCACCAGGAACGACAGGTGCTCGGGGGTATGCCCCGGCGTGTGGACGGCCTCGAGCCGCACGTTGCCGAGCTTGATGACGTCGCCGTGCTTCAGGGGCGTGCCCTCGAAGCCGTACTTCCAGTCGGCGTCCCCCTCGTCCGACAGGTAGAGCTGGGCGCCGGCGCGTGCCGCGAGCTCGCGCGAGCCGGACTGGAAGTCGGCGTGGATGTGCGTCTCGGTGACGGCGGTGATGCGCAGGCCGTGGTGCGCGGCGAGCGCGAGGTAGGTGTCGGCGTCGCGGCGTGCGTCGACCACGACGGCCTCGCCGGTCGCCTGGCAGCCGATCAGGTAGCTGGCCTGGGCCAGGTCCTCGTCGTAGATGTGCTTGAAGAGCATGTCGTTCCCCCTTCGCTAGGCAGAGGCTAGTACCCCCCGGGGGTATATGTCAAGCCCGCCGACAGGCGCCCGGTCGGGCGCTACAGCGGCGGACGAGCGCGCCGCTCGGTGCCCGTCAGGGCCCGTAGGCGCGGAGGAAGACGTCGTCGCCGCCGGCGCTCGCGCCTTCGAGGGCGCCCCCGGTCCGGCCCGTGACGATCGCCTGCCCCTCGGCGCCGATCGCGACGCCGCGGCTCGCGTCATCGCTGCCCGTGCCGAACTGGTGGGTCCACGCGATGCGGCCGTCCGTCGCGAGCTTGGCGACGAACGCGTCGGTGCCGCCGGCGTTGGCGCCCGCCATGGCCCCGTACGTTTGGCCGGCGACGACGATACGGTCGTCCGCGTCGACCGCCAGGCCGGCCGCGTAGTCCCCCGCGCCGCTCCCGAACTGGCGCGTCCACGCCACGGTGCCGGCCGCGTCCAGGATCCGCACGAAGACGTCGCGGCCACCGGCGCTCGTCGCGCCGAGCGTCCCGTCCGTCTCCCCGAAGACGATGACCCGCCCCGCCGCGTCGAACGCGACGCGGCGCAGAATGTCCGCTTGCGCCGTGCCGAACTGGCGGGTCCAGGCCTCGTCGCCGTTCTCCTCGAGCACGCGCACGAAGCCGTCGTAATCACCGGAGCTGGTGCCCTCCAGGTCACCGAGGGTGGCGCCGACCACGGCCATCCGGCCACCCGGTTCGGTGGCGACGTCGGCGACCATGTCCTCCGCGCCGCTGCCGAACTGGACGGTCCACGCCTCCGCGCCGCCGGGGGTCAGCCGGCGGACGAAGGCGTCCTGCACGTTGGCTGGGGACCCGCCGAGGCTGCCGGTGGTGGTCCCCGCGACGACGATGCCGCCGCCCGCCTGGACGGCGACGGCCACGACCAGGTCGTCACCGCCGGTGCCGAACTGATGCGTCCACAGCGTCTGACCGTCGGGATCGAACTTGCGCACGAAGCCGTCGTAGCCGCCGGCGTTGCCCCCCTCGAGGGCCCCGAGGGTGGAGCCGGCGACGATCACGTTGCCCTCCGCGTCCACGGCCACGCGGGCGTTGACCTCCTCGGCGGCCGTGCCGAACTGGCGGGTCCACGCGACGGTGCGGTCGGCGGCGTAGACGCGGACGAAGGCGTCCCGCGCACCGGCGTTGCTGCCGACGAGGTCGCCGCGGGTGGTGCCGGCCACCACGATGCGCCCGCCACCATCGACCGCGACGCCGTCCGGGATGTCGTCCTCCACGGTGCCGAACTGCAGGGTCCACAGGTGCTCCCCCACTGACGCCCCGCCCGGGCCGGGACAGCCGGTCAACGCGATCAGCGCGACTCCTAGGATGGCGACGAGCAGACGGCTCCCATGCATGGCACGCCTCCTGGCGTTCGGCCGCGGCGGCGATACCCCGGTCGGCGCTTCCGAACCGGGCGGCCGAGTCGGCGTCGAATGCTGTGCGGAAAGCATACGCCTTGCCCCGGCGGCGGGCCGCCGCCGCGCCCGCGGGGCGGCCCTGCCGCCCCGTGCTAGCGTCACCCCACGATGGCGTGGCGCGGAGGAGCTTACGAGGTGGCCTTCGGCTCCGTGGTCTCGGGGCCGGGCTCACCGTGCCTAGGCGACGGCCGAGTGGCCGGAGCGGTCGGCGTCGGAGCGGCCGTAGCCTCGCCGCGTGCGCACGGTCGCAGAGACGCCAGTGTTCACCCGATACGCCGCAGCCGTCTGGGGCGACGCGGAACGGGAGGCGTTCATCGCCTGGATCGCCGAGCATGCGTTCGCAGGCGACGTGATTCGCGGGAGTGGCGGCTGTCGGAAGGTGCGCTGGTCGGCCGCTGGCCGTGGCAAGCGCGGCGGCGCCAGGGTGATCTACTTCATCGCTTCCGACGGGGTGATCTGGCTCCTGATCGTCACCACGAAGTCGGTGCTCGACGCACTGCCCGCGGCATTCCTGGCGCGGCTGAAGCGGGAGATCGATCATGAACCACGACGTTGAGACGGCGCGTGAGGACCTGCTCGAGTCCGTCCGCCAGATGCGCCGCGGCGAGTCCGCACGCGTGACGGAGGTCGACTTCCTGGTCGTCGCCGACGCCAGGGCGCGGGTGGGGTTGTCGCTTGAGGAGTTTGCCGCCTTGCTCGGCGTGTCGCCGCGCACCGTGAGGGATTGGGAGCTGGGCCGACGGACGCCGCGCGGCGCCGCCCGGACCCTGATTCGCGTCGCCCATGCCCATCCTGAGGCCCTCCGCCGCCTCCGGCCGTGATCGGTGCCAGGCCTGGTTGGCGCCGGCGGACCTCCGGCCCGCCCCGTGCTAGCGTCGCACCACCATGAGCCACCGCGACCCGCAACTCGAGGCGCTCGCCGCGCAGCTCGAGGCCACCGGCGACTACCGCGTCCTCCGCCGCCTGCGGCGCGCGCCGCGCGTCGACCGCGCCGGGCTGCCCGCGGGCGCGCTCGAGGCGCTGGCGCTCGACCTGGAGACCACCGGCCTCGACCACGGAGTCGACGTGCCGATCGAGGTCGGCCTGGTGCGCTTCGCGTACGACCCGGACGGCCGCATCCTGGGGGTCACCGACGAGCTCGAGGCGCTGGAGGACCCCGGACGGCCGCTGTCGCCCGAGGTGGTCCGCATCACCGGCATCACCGACGCCGACCTCGCCGGCCAGCGCTTCCCCGACGACGCCGTGGCCCGGCTGCTCGACGGCGTCGGCCTGGTCATCGCGCACAACGCCGGCTTCGACCGCCCGTTCGCCGAGCGCCGCTGGCCCGCCTTCCAGGACAAGGCCTGGGGCTGCAGCCTGCGCGAGATCGACTGGCGCGACGCCGACGGCTACGAGGGCGGCGGCCTCGGCTCGCTGCTGGCCGCCCACGGCCTCTTCTTCGGCGCCCACCGCGCCGTCGAGGACGGCTACGCGCTCGTCGAGCTGTTGGGCCGCACGCTGCCGACCAGCGGCGAGACCGCGCTCAACTTGCTGCGCGCGAGCGCGCGCCGCGCCACCGTGCGCCTGTGGGCGGTCGGCTCGCCCTTCGAGTCCAAGGACCTGCTCAAGGCGCGCGGCTACCGCTGGAACGGCGAGGCGCGCTCGTGGTGGACCGACGTCGCCGAGGAGGCCGTCGAGGACGAGCTCGCCTGGCTGCGGGCCGAGGCCTACCGAGGCAAACGCATGGGTGAGCTGCCGCGCGTCCGGCTCGATGCCTGGGTCCGCTGGTCGCAGCGGGCGCCGGAGGCGCCGCCGGGCTGAGCGCCGGCCGCCCG
>JAHYJQ010000248.1 GCA_019429025.1 Trueperaceae bacterium
TGATCTCGTCCATCAGCGGCTCGCCGCTGAAGCGGTTCGGCAGGGAGACCGGGATCCGCAACCCCTCGACGAACAGCCGCACGGCGCGGCGCTTGAGCGGCACGCCGACGAGCGGCAGCAGCGAGAGCCAGTGCCCGGGCCCCTCGAGCGGGATGATCTCGGGACGGTTGAGGGGCAGGATGACGACCGTCGGCACGCCCGCGATGCCCAGCTCCAGGGTGTTCGTGCCCGGGATCGTCAGGGCGACGTCGGCCGAGCGCATGTGGGCGTAGCGCTCGTTCTCCGGGACGATCTCGACCCGCGCGCCGGCCGGCGTCCGCACGACGTCCCCCTCGCGGCGCGCGGCGATCCCCCCGAGGGTCGCCCGCTCCACGCCGGCGATGCCGTCGCGCACCGTCGCCTCCCCGAGGGAACCGGCGACCGGCCACACGAAGCGGGCGTCCGGGTAGCGCGGCGCCAGCCGGTCGGCGACCGCCAGGACGAAGGGGATGAGGTGGCGGGCGAAGGCGTCGCGCGAGCCCGCCAGCAGCAGCACGTGCGGTCGGCCCGGCCGCTCGACCGGGTCCTCCGAGCGGACGGCGTCCGCCACCAGGTTGCCGACGACCTCCACCCCGCCGTCGGCCCAGCGGCCGCGCCCTGCGGCCGGCGCCCGCCAACGACGCGCCCGGCGCAGGGTGCGGTCGTCGGGGACGAAGAGGCGCTCGATGCCGCGCGTGAGGTCCGGCACGAAGGCGTAGCGGAAGGCGGGCGCCCCCAGCTTCCGCGCCAGGGCCGCCGCGTAGGCGGCCCCGCCGCCGAGCGACAGCACGAGCGCGCCGGGCCCGCCGCGCAGCCCGGCCGGTGCCCTGCCGAGCGCGGCGGCCGCCGTGTACTGCGGCGCGCTGGTGACGTGGTCGGGGCCGAACCCGCGGGCGACGTCCTCCTCGGCCCCGCTCGCGAACTGACAGGGCACCAGCGCGATCGAGACGCGCGCTTCCGGCTCGGCCCGCCGCCAGGCCTCCAGCACCGGTCGCGCCCAGGTGTAGAGCTCGCCCGGGCCGTTGCTGGTGAGGACGACCTCGCGGCCCGTCACGCCGGCCGGCGATCCGTGACGAAGCGCAGCGTCCCGCGGCGCGAGGCGGCGATGAAGTCGCGCATCTCGGCCACCTCCGGCCAGCTCGCCGCCAGCTGCGCCAGGGTCTCGTCGTCGCGCTGGCGGATGGCCCGCAGCGCCTGCTCCAGCGCCCGGTAGCGGTCGCCGGTCACGCCGCGGCGCCGCAGGCCGACGGCGTTGAGGCGGTAGTGCCTCGCCGGGTTGCCGCGCGCCATCGCGAACGGCAGGACGTCGCGGTTGAAGCCCGACACGGCGCCCAGCATGGCGCCGCGACCGACCCGCACGAACTGGTGGAGCGACGCGCCGGCGCCGAGGACGGCATCGTCGCCGATCTCGACGTGCCCGCCCAGCTGGACGGCGTTCGTCAGCACCACCCGGTCGCCGACGCGCCCGTTGTGCGACACGTGGGCGCCCACCATCACCAGCGCGTCCTCGCCGATCGTCGTGCGCTCGCCCTCGCCCGTGGCACGGTGGACGGTGACGTGCTCCCGCAGGACCGTCCGGGCGCCGATGTCGACGCCGCTCGGTTCGCCCTGGAAGCGGGCGTCCATCGGGGTCCCACCGACCACCGCGTGCGGGCCGATCCTGGCCCCGGCGCCGATCCGGGTGCCGGGCAGCAGCACGGTCCCCGGCAGCAGCACGGCGCCCGTCCCGACCTCCACGTCGCGTTCGATGACCACGAAGGGGCCGACGTCGACCCCGGGTCCCAGCACGGCGCGCGGGTCCACGGCGGCGTGCGGATGGATGCGGGCGGCCGCCGACACGGCGGTCCTCAACCCGGCAGGACGAACGACAGCGTGGCCTCGGCGGCCACCTCGTCGCCGACGAAGGCGACGCTCTCGACGGTGCACAGGCCGCGCCGGAAGCGGGTGATCGTGCCCGTGAGGCGCAGCGTGTCGCCCGGCACGACCTTGCGGCGGAAGCGGGCGCGCTCGATCGTCGCGAGGTAACCGACGCGGGCCTCGTCGCGCGCCTCGCGCACGTGGAGGCCGACGGCGGCGGCCTGCGCCAGCGCCTCCACGATGAGGACGCCGGGCATGAGCGGCTCCTGCGGGAAGTGCCCGACCGCCCAGGGCTCGTTGAAGCTCACGTGCTTGACGCACTCGAAGCCGTCGCCGTCCTGCGAGACGAAGGCGTCGACCATGAGGAACGGGTAGCGGTGGGGCAGGATCGCGCGGACGTCGACCATGGCGCCGAGTGTACCGCCCAAGTGGGCGGACCCGCCCACGTGGGCGGACCCGCCCAGGTGGGCGGACCCGCCCAGGTGGGCGCGCCCACCCACCTCAGCGGGGCGAGGCCTCGGCGTGCGACGCCCGCACGCCGCCCTGCCGCGCCAGCCTGACGAGCAGGTCCTGCGCCAGCGACAGCGAGCGGATGTCGTCCTCGAGGGTGCCGATCGGGTCGGTGCCCCCGCGGATCCGGGTGATGAAGTGCGCCAGCTGCTTCCTCAGCGGGTTGTCCTCGAACACGACGTGGCGGTCCACCAGGATGTGGCTGGCGCTGCCAGCGATGCCCGTCGCGTGGTCGTCGAGACCGCCGGGGTCGCCGCCCGCGTGGCGATCGCCCGCCTCGGCCGGCGCGGGGCGGTAGACGGTCATCTCGGTGTGGGGGTCCTTGGCGAAGTCGAGGCGGAACGTGCGCCGCGCGTCCGCGACGACCAGGCTGCGCTCGGCGTCGGGCGCGACCCGGCTCGCCAGGAAGCGCGCGACGCAGCCGTCGGCGAAGCGCACCTGGGCGGCGCACACGTCCTCGTGGGGACCGGCGCCGACGGTGTGCCCCGCGACGGCGACGTCGACGATCGGTTGCCGCACCAGGCCGAGCACGATGTCGATGTCGTGGATCATCAGGTCGAGGACGACGCCGACGTCCTGGATGCGACCGTTCGGCGTCAGCCGGCGCGCCTCGATGAGGTAGGGCTGGCCGACCTCGGCGCGCAGCCGCTCGATCGCGCGGAAGAAGCGGGTGATGTGCCCGACCTGCAGGACCAGGCCCCGGTCGCGCGACATGGCGGCGAGTCGCTGGGCATCTTCGACCCGCGTGGCGACCGGCTTCTCGACCAGCACGTGGAGGCCGGCGGCGAGCAGGCGCGCGGTGATCGTGTGGTGCATGGTCGTCGGCGCGGCGAGGCTGGCGGCGTCGACGCGCGCGCACGCCAGCAGCGTCTCGGTGTCCGGGTACGTTGGGCAGCCGAACTGCTGTTCCGCCTCGTGGCGACGCCGGGCGTCCGGTTCGACGATGCCGACGAGTTCGACGTCCGGCAGCAGGCGGTAGACGTTCGCGTGGTGGCGCCCCATGACGCCGGCACCCACCACGGCCACGCGCAGCGGCGCGTTCACGCCGGCGGGTCCTGCGGCAAGGGGGGGTGGGTGGCGAGGAAGTGGCGCATGGCGTCGACGTGGGCGCGATGTGAGCCGCGATGGATCCGCACGCGACCGCCGAGCGGTCGCCCGAGGAGGGCGAGGTCGCCGATGGCGTCGAGCGCCTTGTGGCGGACGGGCTCGTCCGGCGTGCGCAGCGGGCCCGAGGTCCCCTCGTCCGTGAAGAGGATACCACTGCCCGGCAGGGCGCCCTCCGCCAGGCCGCGCGAGCGCAGCGCCGCGAGCTCGTGCGCGAAACCGAAGGTGCGCGCCGGCAGCAGGTCGCGGTAGTCGGCCCGTCCTCCCAGCCAGCGTTGCCGCCCGATCACGGGGTGCGCGAAGTCGATCGACACCTCGAGCAGCGCCTCGCCCGGCAGGATGTCGACCTCGCTCGCGGTCGCGCCCGCGCCCGGGCGCCAGCGGACGGCGCGCGAGACCGGCCACGGCGCCGGCGCCGGTGGCGGTGGACCCAGCTCGCCCAGGGCCTCGCACCACGGGGCCGCCGATCCGTCGAGGATCGGCAACTCGTCGCCAGCGACCTCGATGAGCAGCCCCGACCAGAAACCGAGGGCGTGGCACGCGGCGAGCAGGTGCTCGACGACCGCGACCCTCGCGCCGTCGGCGCCGAGCACCGTGCAGCGCTCCGTGTCGACGACGTGCGCGACGTCGGCGGCGATGGTGGCGCCGCCGACGCGGAAGCGCAGCGGCCCGGGCTCGCGGTGCAGCCGCACGCGCGAGCGCCGGCCGCCGTGGATGCCGAGCCCCTCGAGGGCCCGCGTCAAGCGCGATATTTAAAACTTTTATTTTGATCAATTGAGTAGAAATCCAGAGCAGACTTTGATTTGTCACATGCCAAAACATTGCTGTAAGATTCTATATAACCAAATTTTGTATCTTTGTCAGCCAAATACCCTTTCCAATACTCCTCTTTGGAGAGTTCCATATCGAGCTGTTTCTCAATATCTACAGTACCGTTAACTCTATAGCTGGTCAATATATCGCCGGCAAACAAATTCAAGCTTATAAAAATAAGTAGTAGTAATCTCATGACATGTAACCTATCTCTTGTAAATATGATTTATCTTTTGTCCATCCCTTTTTTACAGCGACTTGTAAATCAAGATAAACTTTTTTCCCGCTAAGCATCTCTATCTTCTCTCTTGAATATTTTCCGATTCTCTTTATGCCTTCTCCGCCTTTGCCGATAATAATCCCTTTTTGGGACTCTTTTTC
>JAHYJQ010000249.1 GCA_019429025.1 Trueperaceae bacterium
GTCGGTCGACGGGCCGACCGGGGCCATCGGCTACGTCCTCGACCTGCTCGAGATCGAGCTCCCCGAGGGCCTGGCGAGCGGCGACTACACGCTCGTGGTCGTGGCCACCGGCGACGGGCAGGAGGCCCGCGCCACCCGCGAGCTCGCCGTCGCCGGCGAGCCGGATCGCCTGCGGCGCCTGGTCGGGCGCGGCCTGGTGCCGACGACCCTCGAGACCGGCCAGAACCTGATCTCACCGCGCGACCTCGGCGTCGCGCCGGGCACGGTGTGGGCACGCTGGCTCGACGAGCTTCGCGCCACCGCCGCGTTGGCGGAGGAGGCGCTGCCGGTCGCGACCAGCGGACGCTTCGCCGACATGACGGGCGGGGAGGTGTTCGCCGCAGCCAGCGAGGCCGACCTGCTCGACTTCGTCGACCACTTGCTCGCGAGCGGCGCCAGCCGCTCGACCTTCGCCCTCGCCGACGCCTTCGCGCAGTGGGCGTTGGACGGCGCGCCCTGACGGGCGGGTCCGCCCTGACGGGCGGGTCCGCCCTGACGGGCGGGTCCGCCCTGACGGGCGGCGCGCCCTGACCGGGGGTCCGCCCTCGTGGGCGGGTCCGCCCTTATTGGGCGGGGCTCAGCCGACCAGGCGTTCGATGATGCGGAAGCCCGCCAGGTAGGTGCCGACGACCGATCCGGTGGTCGCGAGCACGAACACCAGCAGTGCACGCGCCGCGCGGTTGGACCACCAGCCGCGCGGCGACGTCACGGCGCGTCGCAGGTTCGCCAGGTCGCCGACGCGCGGGCGTCGCAGCGCGAGCTCGACGCCGGCGGCCACGAACCCCGCGCCGACCATCGGGTTGAGCGAGGTGAAGGGGGCGGCCAGCATGGTCGCCAGGACCGTCAGCGGGTGACCCAGGGCGATCGCCGCGCCGAGGCCGGCCAGGCCGCCGTTGATGAGCGTCCACTCCAGCAGCAGGCGCCAGCCGAGCTCCGGCTCGCGGCCGAAGCCGATCGCGAAGCCCGTCACGATCAGCGCCACCAACAGCCAGGGGAGGACGCGTTGGACGACCCCCGGTGGCGGCGTGCGCTGGAGGCGCAGCAGCTCCTCGGCCGTGGCCGCCGTGCCCGGATCCGGCGCCTCGAGTTCGCGCGCGATGCCGGCCAGGTGCCCGGCGCCGACCACGACCAGCACGGACTCGGGGGCCGAACCGCGGCGCCGGGCGCGGGCGATCTCCTGGCGCAGCCGCGCCGCCATGAAGCGGTCGCGCTCGGCGATCAGCGGTTCGTAGATCCGCCGCTCGTCCTCGGCGAACTCCGCGAAGGTCGACGCCAGCACGTCCCCCTCCTTGAGCCGCTCGATCTCCGCCTCCTCGATCGGTTGGCGGCTGACGACGCTGCCGAGCACGCCGGCGAGCAGGGTGGCGCGCTGCCACCAGGGGACGTTGGCGACGACCCGACGAAGCGTGACGCCGAGGTCGCGGTCGACCAGCCACAACGGCAGGCCGTGGGCGCCCGAGCGTTCGATCGCCTGGCGCATCTCGGCGCCGGGTTCGATCCCGAGCTGATCGGCCAGCCGCTGCTGGAAGGCGCCCAGAGCCAGGCTGACCGCGACCATGCCCAGCTTGCCTGCCTTCCACGCCTGCCACAGGTCGAGCCTGGCGAAGCTCTCCCGGTCGGCCAGCGCAGCGTGACGCGCGGGATCGAGTTCGATGGCGACGGTATCGAAGCCGCCGCCGTCGATCGCCTCCGCGACCTCCTCGGCGCTGCGGCGGGAGACGTGGGCGGTGCCCAGCAGCGTCAGACGCACGCCGTCGACGTCGAGCGTGCGGCGCGGTCCCTCCGCGGGCATCGGGGCGGGCGGCTCGGGGGACGTCGCGGTCATGGGCGCGAGTGTACCGCTGCACGCCCCGCGCCGCGGTCGGCCTGGGGCTAGGATGGCGTGGATGGCCCACCCCAGCCCCGAGACCGCCGGCGGCGCCCGCAGCTCGCTCTACGCCCAGGTTCGCCTGGCGCGCCTGTGGCTGCCGGTCGTGATCGTCGGCGTCGTGCTCGTCCACCAGCTCGTCGTGCTGCCGCTCGGCGGAGCCGGGTTCCGGTTCTGGGGACAGCTGCTGTTCTACGCGCTGCTCGGACCCATCGTCACCTTCGTCGTGCTCGACTGGATCGCGCAGGCCCTGCGCGAGCGCGAGCGGGCGCAGCAGGAGCTCCAGCGGCTCTATCGCGAGCTCAGCGACAGCTTCGCCCTGCTGCGCGGGCTGCAGCGGGTGACCGAGCGCTTCGCGGCGGCCCCCGACCTGCAGGCCGCGGTCGCCGCGGCCGTGCAGGGCGCTCGCGACGCGACCGGGGCCCGCGCCGCCGTCCTGGTCCTGCGCCAGGGGATCACGTCGTCGGACGGGGAGCCGTCCATCGCGGGGGAGGCGCCCGAGCTCCGCGACCTCGAGGCGCACGCCCGCGAGGTCGACCGCGGTTGGGCGTCCGCCGGTCCGGCCGAGGGGCGTTGGCGCGGCGACGGCGTGGTGGTCGCGTACCCGCTCGTGTGGGGCGGGCGGCACGAGGGGAGCCTGCACGCCTGGTTCGCGGAGGACCCCGACGCCAAGGCCCGCGAGACCCTGTCGATCCTCGCCTCCGAGTTCGCCGCCGCCGCCGAGGCGGTTCAGGCACGCACCCGCGACCTGCTGACGCTGTTCGAGGTCGATCGCAGCATCCGCGCCGAGGGGAACCTGGCGCGCCTCCTCGACTCCCTCCTCACGCAGATGGCGGCCAGGGTCGGGGCCGAGGGCGCGGGCGTGTTCCTCGTCGACGAGGACGGCTTCCTCCAGCTGCGGGCCGCCGTGGGTCGCGGGCTCTCGGCCGCTGCCACGTCGGGCGTGCCGCCGGTGCGCTTGGGTGAGGGCGTCATCGGCCGGGCCGCCGCCGCGGGCGAGGCACAGGTCGTCGACCGGCTGGTCGAGCTGGTGGACGATGGCTGCGACCCGCTGCTGCGCGGCGCAGGCTCGGCCGTGTTGCTGCCGCTGCTCGCCGGCGACGGCGCCGCGGCCGGCGTGCCGAACACGATCGGCCTGGTCGCCCTGACCCACCCCGACGCGGACGGCTTCGACGCGGTCAACGTCCCGTTCCTGGCCCTCCTGGCGGGCCAGGTGACGTTGGCGGTGCGCAACGCCGACGCCTACCTGCAGTCGGAGGAGTTGGCGATCGCCGAGGAGCGCGCGCGCATCGCGCGCGAGATCCACGACGGCGTCGCGCAGTCGCTGGCCTTCGCCGCGCTCAAGCTCGACCTGGTGGCGCGCATCCTGCGGCGCGACCCCGACAAGGCCGAGGAGGAGGTGCGGCGGGCGAAGGACACCATCCGCGAGATGATCCGCGAGGTGCGGCGCAGCATCTTCGCGCTGCGCCCGATCGACCTCGAGCGCTTCGGGCTGGTCGAGACGGTCCGCCGCTACGCCGTCGACTTCGGTCAGCAGAACGACGTGCGGGTCGAGCTCGAGCTCGCGCCGGTCGAGGGCGTCTCCGTCAAGACCGAGGCGGTGCTGTTCCGCATCTTCCAGGAGGCCATGCACAACGTGGCCAAGCATGCCCACGCGGTCAGCGTCCGCGTCGCACTGCACGACGGCGAGGGCGGCGCGGAGCTCGAGGTCGCCGACGACGGGGTCGGCTTCGACCCCCGCGAGGTCGGCGATCGGGTGACGACGGCGGGCAGCCTCGGCCTGCGCCAGATGCGCGAGCGGGTCGAGGGGCGTGGTGGGCGGCTCGAGGTCGTCAGCCGCCCAGGCGAAGGGACCCGCGTGCATGCGCGGGTCCCGGGTTGACCGACGTCGCTGGCCGCCGCCGCGGCTCGCCTACTTGCGGTAGCTGGTGCCGAAGCGCTTCTGGAACTTCTCGACCCGGCCCTCGGTGTCGATGAAGCGCTGCTGGCCCGTGTAGAAGGGGTGGTTCCCCGACCACACGTCGACGTGGACCTCGGGTCGGGTGCTGTAGGTCTCGAGCACGACCTGGCCCTCGCAGATGACCTTGCAGGGCACCATCTTCGGATGGATGTTCTTCTTCACGACGTCCTCCAGGCGGTCCCGTGACCCAGAACCGTGGGCGCGGGCGATCCGCGCGAACGTCGAATCGTAGCACGTCGGCGCGCCGGCCGCACGCACCGCGACGACCCGGTCGCGCGACCGCCGGGCACCCGGTCGCACGACCGCCGGTCACGCGCTCGTGCGAACGGCGGTCCCGGCCGGGGAAGGCCGCGGTGGTACCCTGATGAACGTCATGCCGCCGTACCCCGACCGCTACGTCATCTCGCCCCGCGGGCCGCTCGCTGCCGTGGCCACCGTGCCCGGTTCGAAGTCGATCAGCAACCGGGCCCTGCTCGTCGCGGCCCTGGCCGGCGGACGCTCGCGCCTGGAGGGGGCGCTGGTGGCGGAAGACACGGCGGTGATGGTCGCGGCCTTGCGCGCCCTCGGCGCCGTGGTGGGCCACCCCGACGACGACCCGACCGTCATCGAGGTCGACGGGGTGGACGGCCGCTGGCCGCGCGTCGGGGGCGACCTCGACCTCGCGCTGTCCGGGACCTCGCTGCGCTTCCTGACGGCGGCCGTCGCGTTGGGCCGCGGCCGCTACCGGCTGGACGGCAGCGCCCGCATGCGCGAGCGCCCGATCGGCGACCTGGTATCGGCGCTGCGTGGGCTCGGCGTGCACGCCCG
>JAHYJQ010000250.1 GCA_019429025.1 Trueperaceae bacterium
GTGAGAAGGACGCTATTGGCCATCGCACTGTTGCTCGCGTTCGGCCTGGTCGCCGGTCAGACGCTCGTGTTCGGGGCGTCGGGTCAGCCCTCCAGCCTCGACTCGGTCGACTCGCAGGACGGCAACTCGCTCGTCGTGAGCAACCAGATCACCGAGACGCTCGTCTTCTTCGCCGACGGCAGCACCGACCTGGTGCCGCGCCTCGCCACCGCCTGGGAAGCCAACGACGACGCCACCGTGTGGACGTTCGAGTTGCGCCAAGGCGTGAGCTTCCACGACGGCACGCCGTTCGACGCCGAGGCGGTCAAGTTCAACGTGGACCGCTGGAACATCACCGACCACCCCTACTCGTTCCGCAACGAGGGCAAGACCTACGTGCCGTGGGGCTGGGTGTTCAACGGCCCGCGCGAGGAGGGCGGCATCGTCGACGAGGTGGTGGTGGTCGACGAGTCCACCGTCGAGTTCCGCATGACCCAGCCGACCCCCTTCCTGCCGGCGCTGCTGGCGGCCGTGTACTTCCAGTTCGACAGCCCCGCCGCGGTCATGGCGCACGGCGCCGACTACGGCACCCCGGGCGTCGGCTCGGTCGGCACCGGCCCGTTCAAGTTCGTGTCGTGGGTCGAGGGCCAGCAGGTGACGGTGGAAGCCAACCCCGACTACTGGGACGGCGCGCCCAAGGTCGACCAGGTGGTGTTCCGCGCCATCAGCGAACCGACCGCTCGGCTGGCCGAACTCCAGGCAGGATCGATCGACATCGCCGTGCTGCTCGCGGCCGATGACCTCCAGACGGTGCAGAACGACGCGCGTCTCACGGTGGTCGTCCCCGAGGTCGAGCAGAACGTCGGTTACCTGGCGTTGCACCAGGCCAACCCGCCGCTCGACGACCCGCTCGTGCGCAAGGCCATCGCCCACGCCCTCGACCGCGATGCGATCATCGAGGCTTTCTTCGCCGGCCTCGGCGTGCCGGCCGATGCCCACATGCCCGCGAGCTACTTCGGGCAGGGCACACCATGGCCGTACGACTACGACCCGGAACTCGCCAAGGAGCTGCTCGCGGAAGCGGGCTACCCGGACGGCTTCACCACCGAGCTGTGGTACATGCCCGTGAGCCGACCGTACTACCCGGCTCCGCAGCCGATCGCCGAGGCCATGGCCAGCTACCTGGCCGACGTCGGCATCCAGGCGCAGCTCCTCACGGAGGACTGGACCACCTACTTGGCCGACTACACGACCGGCAAGTTCCCGATGTACATGCTCGGCTGGAACGCTGACTACGCCGATCCGGACAACTTCCTGACGACCTTCTTCGGCCCCTCGGCCGTGAACTCCCTCGGTTGGGACGCCCCCGAAGTGGTCGAGGCGCTCAACTCGGCCCGGCAGACCTCCGACCAGGACGAGCGTGCGCGGCTGTACGCGTTCGTCATCGACGCCAACGTGGCGGAGGTCGCCTCCATCCCGTGGGCGCACAACCGCAACCTCAACGCCACCCGCACCAACATCGACGGCTGGATCATGAGCCCGCTGGGCTACAGCTCCGCCCACCTGTACAACGTCACGAAGGACTGACGCATCCCGCCGGGCGCCTCCGGGCGCCCGGCTATCTTGCTCGGCCGGGACCCGGCCTGCCGTATCCGACCTTCTCATGCCCATCCACGGCCTCGTCGATGCGGGCGCGTGCGAACCCGTCAGGAGCGGTCTTGACCACCTACGTTCTGCGGCGCGTGTTGGGGTTGATCCCCGTCCTGTTCGGCGTGTCGCTGCTGCTGTTCACGATCACACGGCTCATCCCCGGCGACCCGGCCATCGCGCTCCTCGGCCAGCGCGCCTCCCCGGCCGCGCTCGAGCAGTTGCGCCAAGACCTCGGGCTCAATCAGCCGGTGTGGATCAACGTCGCCGGCGTGCCTGAGGGCGGTGTCGGTGCGCTGTTCGACTCGCAGTACTTCCGTTACATGCGGGGGCTGCTGAGCGGCGACCTCGGCCGCTCGATCTTCAGCCGCATCCCGGTGGCGCAGAGCCTCGTGCAGCGCTTCCCGGCCACCTTCGAGCTCAGTCTCTTCGCGATGATCTTCGCGCTCGGCGTCGGCATTCCCGCGGGGGTGTGGGCGGCCCTGAACCGCGGCAAGCCCGCCGACACGGCCGTCATGGCCGTCGCGGTCTCCGGCGTCTCGCTGCCGGTGTTCTGGCTGGCGATCATCTTCATCTACCTGTTCGCCGTGGTCCTCGGCTGGCTGCCGCCCTCGGGCCGGCTGGGCGTCGGCGTGCAACTCGAGCCGATCACCAACCTCTACGTGCTGGACGCCATCCTGCGCGGCAACTTCGTGGCGCTGCGCGACGTGCTGCGCCACCTGGCCCTGCCCGCCGTGGCGCTCGGGACGATCCCGCTGGCGATCGTGGTGCGCATGACGCGCTCGGCGATGCTCGAGGTGCTCAGCCAGGACTACGTGCGCACGGCCCGCAGCAAGGGTCTCGACGAGCGCATCGTCGTGCGCAAGCACGCGCTGCGCAACGCGCTGCTGCCGGTGGTCACGGTCGTCGGCCTCAGCTTCGGGACGCTGCTCTCGGGCGCGATCCTCACCGAGACCGTGTTCAGCTGGCCGGGCATCGGGCGCTGGGTCTACGACGCCATCTCCTCGCGCGACTACCCGATCATCCAGGGCGGCGTCCTCTTCGTCGCCTTCGTCGTCGCCGTCATCAACCTGCTGGTCGACCTGCTCTACGCGGTGATCGACCCCCGCATCCAGTACGCCTGATGGAGGTCGCGTGAGCACCGCCGTTGTGGTCGACCCCGCCCAGGAGGGCCCGATCGGCCATCGCAAGAACGTGCTACAGCGCTTCTTCCGGCACCCCACCGGGGTCGTCGGGCTGAGCATCATCGGCTTCTTCATCGTCATCTCGCTGCTGGCGCCGGTCCTGCGGCCGTACGACGCGGCTCGCGACCGCGACCTGCGCGCCCGCCTCAACCCGCCGTCGGCCGAGCACTGGTTCGGCACCGACGAGCTCGGCCGCGACATGTTCACCCGCGTCTGGCATGGCGGCCGCATCAGCCTGCGCGTCGGCCTCATCGCGGTGGCCATCGCGGTCGTGCTCGGCACGCTGCTCGGCCTGGTCGCCGGCTACGTGGGCGGGTGGATCGACACCGGCATCGTGTGGCTGGTCGACATCCTCATGGCCTTCCCCGGCATCCTGCTGGCGATCGCCATCGTCGCCGTCCTAGGACCCAGCCTCACCAACGCCATGATCGCGATCAGCGTCACGCAGATCCCGCGCTACGCGCGCATCATCCGCTCGGTCGTGCTCTCCCTGCGCGAGTCCGAGTACGTGCAGGCCGCCCGGGCGCTCGGCTCGAGCCCCGTGCGCATCGTGGCGCAGCACATCCTGCCCAACAGCCTCAGCCCGCTGGTGGTGCAGCTGACGCTGTCGATCGGCGTCGCCATCCTCGACGTGGCCGCCCTCGGCTTCCTCGGCCTGGGCGCCCAGCCGCCCAACCCCGAGTGGGGGCTGATGATCCGCGACGGCTTCGCCCAGTTCCTGCGGGCGCCGTGGATGTCGATCTTCCCCGGCCTGGCGATCTACCTGTCGGTCGTCGGCTTCAACCTGCTCGGCGACGCCATCCGCGACGTGCTCGACCCGCGGTTGACGGGGGTGTAGGGGGCGAGGCTTTCAACGCCCGCCGATCCACTCCGCAACGTCCGGATGGACGGCCGCCAGCCCGCGGTCGAGGGTCGCCAACCGGCCGCCCTTCGCGCGCGCCAGCGCGGCGAGGTACGCGTCGGTCACCTGTCGGTGGCCGTCGACCCGGTCCCAGGCGATCGCTTCGGCGCCGAGGTCCGCCGGCCAGAACTCGTGGCGCGGGTGCTCCACGAACGCGACGAGCAAGGTGGCGGCGTCACGGGCCGGCCAACCCTCGCGGACGAGGAAGCGCAGCAACGCGGTCTGCGTGAACGGGCAGGTCGCGAAGGGCCCCTCGGCGCGTTCCAGCCACGCCTCGGCCGCGTCGTGGTGCACGTGCTCGGCGACGACGAGCGCGATGAGCACGTTGGCGTCGAGGAGCGTCATGCCGGCGGTTCGTCCTCGAGGGAACGCACGTCCTCGCTGGTGACCACGCGTCCGATGGACACGACGGGCAGGCCCGTCCGCGGGCTGCGGGCCGGCGACGGCGTCGCGCCCGGTTCGAGCCCGCGGCGCACCAGCTCGGCCACCACCTCGCTCAGGCTGCGCGACGTGTCGCGGGCGATCGCCTTGGCGCGCTCCAGGAGGTCGACGGGCAGGTCGATGGTCGTTCGCATGGGCGCATCGTAGCATCGTGATGCCGTGATGCGTTTGTGGACCGTGGGCATGCGACGATCGTCTCCGACGGTTCGACGCGGGCGCCGGCGAACCCGGCTCGAGCCCGGCGGTCCTGGGTCCGTGGCTCAGTTCCCTTCCAGGAACCCCTGCGCCCGCAGGTACCCCAGCACGTTCTGCGAGAAGCGCGCGTGGGCGGCCCGCGTGTACTTCACCGTGGTGTAGATCTGCGCCAGGTTGCGCACGCCGGCCGCCTCGACCCGCTCGCGCAGCTCGGGGATGGCCATGTAGCGCGCCCAGCCGGCCGTCTCGCGCTCGCGGTAGGTGGCGCGGATGGCGTCGTCGTCGGGCTGCCGGTAGGTCTCGAAGTGGACGAGGCC
>JAHYJQ010000251.1 GCA_019429025.1 Trueperaceae bacterium
GCGATCACCTGGTTGGACGCGCCGGCGGCGTCGAGGGCGTTGCGCGCGAGCATCGCCAGGCTCGGCCCCATCTTGCCGCCGGCGCCGAGCACGAGCAGGTCGCCGTCGAGGCGCGCCATGTCGGCGATCAGCCGGGCGGACGGGGTGGCGAGGGCGGCCTCGAGCGCCTCGACCGTGCGGATGGGCATGGGCGTCACTCCCTGGGTGCCGCGTCGGCGGCAGGGGACGCCTTGGCCAGCGCCTCGACGAGCCCCTGGAGGTAGCCGATGGCGCGCGCGGCGGCCGTCGCGCCGTCGGGGTGGTAGTCGAAGGGCTCGACCGCGACCGTGCCCGTGTAGCCCTCCCGCAGCAGCAGCCCGACGACGTCGGCGAAGCCGTCGTCGCCCTGGCCCGGGCCCCGGCGGTTGCGGTCGTTGAGGTGGACGTGGGCCACCGTGCCGTCGCGCAGGCCGCGCTCGAGCACGGCGGTCACCGGCTCGGACTCGCCGAGGCGGGCGGCGCGGGTGTCGATCATCGTGCGCAGGCCCGGGTGGTCGACCGCGTGCACGATGGCGGCGGCCTCGGCCCAGCTGGTCACGAAGCGGGTCTCCTGCGGGGAGAGCGGCTCGATGCAGTAGCGCACGCCGGCGCGGTGGGCGTGCTCGGCGACGTCCGCGAAGGCCGCGCGGCCGCGCTCGGTGTCGCCCTGGGGGTCGTCGTCCGAGAGCCTGCGCTGGTCGGGCGAGCCATGCACCAGGACGTCGCCGCCGAGGGCCGCGCACAGGTCGATCATGGCGTGCATGTGCGCCAGCGTACGCGCGCGGACCGCCGTATCCGCGCTGGTGATCGACAGCCCGGGCGGCGCGGTGAGCAGCCAGTGGAGCCCGGAGACGCGGATGCCGGCCGCCTCGGCGGCGCGGCGAAGCTCCGCGACGCGCGCCGGGGCGAGGGTCGCCGGGTCGTCGCCGAGCGTGAAGGGGGCGACCTCGAGGGCGTCGTAGCCGAGCGCGGCCGCCAGCTCGCACTGGGCCTCGAACGGGCGGTCGCGCAGGACCTCGTTGCACAGCGCGACGGCGAAGGGGCGGTGTGCCGTTGGCGCGTTCACGAGCCGGCGTCCACGGTGTCGCCGCGCTTGCCTCGTCCGAAGACGCGGGCCAGCAGGCGCTGCACGGGCGGAACGCCGAGCAGGACGGTCAGCAAGATGCCGAGCCACAGCGCCAGGCTGATCGGGCGCGTGAGGAACGGCAGCAGGGAGCCGTCGGAGAGCACCAGGCCACGGCGCAGGTTGCTGTCGAGGATCGGCCCGAGCACCACGCCGAGGATCAGCGGCGCCATGGGGAAGCCGTACTGCCGCAGGATGAAGCCGATGATGCCGAAGCCGAGCATCACCCACACGTCGAAGAGGCGGCTGGCGATGGCGAAGGAACCGACGGTGCAGAGCACCAGGATGATCGGCATGAGCCGCGAGGGCGGCACGCGCAGCACCAGGAGCAGCGGCTTGGTCAGCAGCAGGCCGTAGATCAGGATCGACGCCGTCGCGAGGAAGACCATCGCGGTGACCTCGTAGACGAACGAGGGGTTGGTGATCATGATCAGCGGTCCCGGCCGGATGCCGTGGATGAACATGGCGGCCAGGAGCACGGCGGCGGGCGCCGAGCCGGGGACGGCCAGCGTGAGCACGGGGATGATGGCGCCGGGCACGGCCGCGTTGTTGCCCGCCTCGGCGGCCATGAGGCCCTCGACCGACCCCTTGCCGAACTTCTCCCTCTCTTTGCTGGCGCCGCGCGCGAGCGCGTACGAGGCCCACGCGCCCATGTCCTCGCCGACGCCCGGGATGAGCCCCATGAGGGTGCCGACGACGCCGGAGCGGATGATCGTCTTCCAGTAGCGGAAGACCTCGCGGACCTTGGGGATGACCGAATCGGCCGACGTCTTGATGACCGCGGCCAGCGGCTGCCGCATGACGCTGAGGACCTCGGCGAAGCCGAACAGGCCCACCAGCACGGGCAGCAGGCCGAAGCCGCCGGCGAGGTTGGTGTCGCCGTAGGCGAAGCGCGGGTAGGAGTAGAGCGTCTCCTGGCCGACCATGGCGACGAGCAGCCCGAGGAAGCCGGCGATCCAGCCCTTCAGGGGGTCGTCGAGCGCGGTGAGTCGGCCCGAGATGACGACGCCGAAGACGGCCAGCCAGAAGAACTCGAAGGACTGGAAGCGCAGGGCCGCCTCCGCCAGGAGGGGCGCGATCGTGGCGAGCATGATCATGCCGATGAACGAGCCGAGCACCGAGCCTGCGGTCGCGATGCCCATGGCCTTGCCGCCCTCGCCGTGGCGGGCGAGGGGGTTGCCGTCGAGGGCGGTGGCGGCGTTGGCGGGCGTGCCGGGGATGTTGAGCAAGATGGCGCTGCGGCTTCCGCCGTAGATGGCGCCGACGTACATGCACACGAGGATGAGGATCGCCTCGTCCGACGGCAGGCCGAAGGTCAGCGTCGTCAGGAGGGCCACGCCCAGGGTGGCGGTGAGGCCGGGGAGCATGCCGACGATGATGCCGAGCAGGGTCGCCCATAGGATGTCCCACAGCGACGTGAAGTCGAGGAAGCCGAGGATGGCGGTGAAGAAGTAGCCGAGGCCCTCCATGGTCGTCTACACCTCGGCTCTCATGGGAGTCTCACCAGGAAGATACTTTCGAAGACGTAGGTCACGGCCCAGGCGGTGCCGCCGGCGATGACGAGGGCGACCGCGACGCGCGGCCACACGCCGCGGCCGGCGCCGTAGCGTTCCAACTCGAGCAGCGCGACCGCCACGAACACGAACAGGAAGGTGGCGAGCCAGAACGGCATGCGGCCCACCGCCACGGCGGCGAACGCCAGGCCCGTCACGAGGATCGTCACGAGCCGGTTGCGGCCGGCGTGGGGGGACTCGACGACGTAGGCGGGGGGCGCCTGGTCGACCGCGTCCTCGGCGGCGGTCGCCTCGGATGGGGCGGCGGCGGACGCCGGCGCCGCGGCCGCGCGGAGCCCGAGGGCGGCGCGCACGACCATGAGCAGGCCGAGCAGGGCGATGATGCCGCCGAGAAGCCCCGGAACGAGGCCCGGGGCGGTGACGGGGTCGGCGCCGATGTTGGCGTAGCGCGGCATGAGCAACGACTCGCGGACGACGATGGCGCCGAAGGCCGTGAGGATGATCCCGATGATGAGGTCGGAACGATGTTGCATGGGGAAGGGGGTGGGCGTGCCGTCCCCGCGCGCCGAGCACGCGGGGACGGCGAACCTCACCTACGTCAGGGGCGCGGGATTCCGACGTCGGCCGGCGAGATGACGGCCTTGTCGCCGTCGTACAGCGTCCACGCCTGGTGCGAGATCGACGGTCCCGCCTCGGCGAGCGCCGCGTCGCCGTACATCGGGTTGAACAGCGCGCCGCGCTCGGCGGCGTACGACCGCAGGGCCTCGGAGTCCATCATCACGTTCTCCCAGACCATGTTCATCGTCTCGACGACCTCTTCGGGGATGCCCACGGGCGCCCAGATGCCGAAGTAGTTCGAGGGGATGACCAGGTCGGGCATCCAGTCGGTGATGGGCGGGATCTCGCCGACGCCGTCCAGTACCAGCGCCTTGTTGGCGTACACGGCCAATGGGCGGAGCCGGCCGGCCCGCAGCATCTCGGCCTGCTCGACGGCCAGCTGGGTGTTGACCTCGGCCTCGCCGGCCACCGTAGCGATGACGGCCGGGTTGCCGCCGTCGTACGGCACGTGCGAGTAGGTCAGGCCGGCGGCCTGGGCGATGTTCTCCATGACCGTGTGCCCGGCGGACGACAGGCCGGCCGTGGAGACCGTGACGCGGCCCGGGTTGGCCTCGAAGGCGGCCAGCAGCTGATCGAAGGTCTGGTACGGCGTGTTGGGGTTCACGACGACGATGCTCGTGTTGGAGACGGCGAAGTAGGGGTGCCAGTCCTCGACCTTGGTGTCGAGCATGCCGAGCACGACGTAGGTGCCGACGTCGCGGATGGCGCCCGCGGCCCAGGTGTAGCCGTCCTTGTCGGCGGCGAGCGCGTTGGCGGTGCCGATCGAGCCGGAGGCGCCGGGCTGGTTGACGACGACCACGGCCACGCCCAGCGCGCCCTCGAGCTCGCTGGCGATGACGCGGGTGACCTGATCGGTCGAGCCGCCCGCCGCCCAGGGGACGATGATCGTGATCGGGCGGTTGGGCTTCCAGGGGTAGTCCTGCGCAGCCGTGACGCCGGCGAAGAGGCCGAGCACGACGAGAACGGCGATGAGGTTGCGGAAGATTCGTTTCACGATGGTCTCCTCGAAACGCTGGGGAACCTGCCTCGGGATCGCTCCGGCGATCCCGCCCATTGCGGATCCACATGACGGTGTGGATGCGACCTGCTGGCCGTACGCGACCGCTCCCTTCCCCGGGGGTCCACGCCCCGGCCTCGATCCGATGCCCGTTCGGCATCCGCGACCTCGGCCGGTCCCAAGACCGGCGCCCACGCGCACCGCGATCACCCCGACATCGGATCGACGTTGTACCCGATGGTATGTCCGGGACCCGGGACCGTCAACGCATGCTGTCGCCCGTGAGGTACACCGGCCGGTGCTCGCGCACCGAGCGGTAGATCGCCTCGATCACCTCGATCGCGCGCACGCCCTCGCGCCCGTCGATGGCGGGCGCCCGCCCGCTCGTGAGGG
>JAHYJQ010000252.1 GCA_019429025.1 Trueperaceae bacterium
GGGGTCGTCGCGGCGCGGACGCGGCCGCTCGGCGCGGGCACGGAGCAGGCGGGCTCGCAGCGACGCGACCCGGTCGGCCCCCGCCTCGCCGGGGCCGCCGCCGTCGTGCCCATTCCAGGCGAGCACCGAGCGACCCTCCAGCGGGCCCACGGGCGCCACACCGAACAGGCGGGCGGCGACCTCGGCGTCGTCGCCCGCGGGCAGCGCGCGCGCGAGCTCTTCCGGGGTCCAGGTGTGGAAGCTGCCCTCGACGCCACCGGCCTCCGCGTCGAGCCCGGTGGCGAAGAGGGCGTCGTCGCGCAACAGGTCGCGCTCCAGGGCATCGAGCATCGCCGTCGCGCCCCAGGCGAGGCGGGCGTCGCCCGTCTCGGCCGCCGCCCGCGCCAGGCGCGGCAGCATCTGCGCCTGGTCGACGAGCATGACCTCGAAGTGAGGCACGGCCCAGCCGCCATCGACCGCGTAGCGGTGGAGGGCGCCGCCGAGCTGGTCCGTGACGCCACCATCGACGATCGCGCGCAGGGTGCGGTGGCGCATCGCGTCGGCGGCCTCGCCGGGCACCAGCTCGAGCCACCGCAGCGCGGCGTGGGGCGGGAACTTCGGCGCGTCGCCGAAGCCGCCGCGGCCCGCGTCGTAGGTCGCCTGGAGGGCCTGCAGCACCAGTGGCTCGGCCTCCGCCAGCCGCGCGCTCGGCCGCGTGTCCGGCGCGGGCGCCACCTGAACGGCGCCCGTCGTGGTCGCGGTGGCCGCGTCACCGGCGGCGGCCGCCTTCGCGGTGCCCGCCACCGGTGCGCCCCCCTCGAGGCGCGCGAGGGCCGCGGCGATCTCGTCGGCGGAACGCTCGACCTCGTCCCGCCGCTCGCGCCAGGCGTGGCTCAGCGCCGCGAGGACCCGCCGGAACGAGGGGCGCCCGAAGCGGTCGTCGGGGGGGAAGTAGGTGCCGGCGTACCAGGGCCGACCGTCGGGGGTCAGCGCCAGCGTCATCGGCCAGCCGCCGCTCCCCGTCAGCATCTGCAGCGCCGCCATGTAGACGGCGTCCACGTCGGGCCGCGCCTCGCGATCGACCTTGATGCTCACGAAGTTCTCGTTCATCAACGCGCCCACCTCGGGGTCGTCGAACGACTCGCGGGCCATGACGTGGCACCAGTGGCAGGTGGCATAGCCGACCGACAGCAACACCGGCACGTCGCGCACGCGGGCCTCGGCGAGGGCCGCGTCGCCCCAGGGCCACCAGGCCACCGGCTGATGGGCGTGGAGCCGGAGGTACACGCTGGTGCTGTCGGCCAGGCGGTAGGCGGCGGGCGTGGCGTCTTCCATGGCCCACGGTACCCTCAGGCCGTAGCCTGACGCATGCGCCTAGCCGACCTCCGCACCCAGTACCGCGAGGGCGTCCTCGAGCTCGCCGACCTCGACCCGAACCCGCTGCGCCAGTTCGAGGCCTGGCTGGCCGACGCGGTCGCCGCGGGCTTGCTCGAGCCCAACGCCATGGGGCTCGCCACCGTCGAACCGGACGGCGCACCGTCGCTGCGCATGGTGCTGCTCAAGGGGCTGGAGGACGGTCGCTTCGTGTTCTACACGCACCTGGAAAGCCGCAAGGCGCTGGCCCTGAGGGGCGAGGCGCGTTGCGCCCTGACCTTCTGGTGGGACGCGCTCGAGCGCCAGGTCAGGGTCGAGGGCGTCGCGGCGCCGGTGGACGACGCGACCGCGGACGCCTACTTCGCCTCGCGCCCGCGGGGGAGCCAGCTCGGCGCCTGGGCCTCGCCCCAGAGCCGGCCGCTGCCCGATCGCGGCGCGTTGACGCGGGCGCTGGCCGAGGCCGAGGCGCGCTTCCCGGAGGCGGTGGCGCGCCCGCCGTTCTGGGGCGGCTTCGCCGTGACCGCCCACGCCTGGGAGTTCTGGCAGGGCCGCGCCTCGCGCCTGCACGACCGCTTCCGCTACGAGCGCGACGCGGACGGTTGGGCCCGGACCCGTCTGGGCCCCTGAGACCGCCCCGAACGAAGCCCCGAGGCACGCCCCACAACGCCGGGACCCTGGGGCGCGCTTGCCTCGGGGTCCCGGCGTCTGGATCGGTCGCTAGCCCGAGCGGCTACTCGTTGCTGCCGTAGGCGTCCGCGAAGGCGGGGATGCGCTCGGGGTAGGTGCGCACGCCGGACGAGGCGATGTACGCCTGGATCGTCGCGTCGACGCGCTCGCCGCGCAGCTGCCGTTCCAGCTGCACGCGGACCTCGTCGAGGGCGAGCGCCTGCGCGGGCACGCGCCGCTCGACCAGGATGACGTGCCAGCCGAAGGCGCTCTGCACGGGCTCGGTAGCGACGCCGGGCTCGGCGGCGAAGGCGGCGGCCTCGAACTCGGGCACCATCATCCCCTGCCCGAAGCAGCCCAGGTCGCCGCCGCGCGCCGCCGAGCCGCGGTCGGTCGAGGCGGTGGTCGCCATCGCGGCGAAGTCCGCACCGGCGCGTGCGGCGCGCGACAGCGCGGCCGCCCCGGCCTCGTCATCGAGCAGGATGTGGCGGCCGCAGACCTGCTCGGGCTGCATGAGCTGCGGCTTGAGGGCCTCGTAGGCGACCCGGACCTCGAGCTCGCTGAGCACGACCTCGGCCTCGAGTTCCGCGAAGAGCAACTGCACCAGCTGCTCCTCGCGGAGGACCGCGAGCAGCTGCTCGACGTCGCGGAAGCCGGCATCGGCGAGGACCGCGTCGAAGGCGGCCTCATCGGGGAACTGCGTGCGCGCCTGCCCGAGGAAGCCGTCGATGACGTCTTCGTCGACCGTGAGGCCGCGGGCGCGCGCGGCGTCGACCAGCACCAGCTCGCCGGCACGCTGCTCCAGGAACTGCGGGAGGAACGGGTAGAGCTGCTCCATGGTCTCGAGCGAGTACACCCCACCCTGGCTGGCGATCAGGCCACGGACCGCGATGTCGAAGCGCTGGAGCACGACGCCGGAGCGCTCGCGCGTCGCGCCGAGCTCGACGAGGACGGGGTCGTCCTCGGCGGCGGCGAGCGTGGGGAGGGCGAGGATGAGGAGGGCCAGAAGCGCGGCCAGCGGACGGAACGGGCGAGTTCGCTGCATGCGGCAGGCTACCAGAGCACGCCGTCAGCCACCGTCGGCCGCGTCGAGTTCGCGCAGCCTCTGGTACGCCTCTCGCTGCGCGTCGCTCGGGGCGCGCGGCACGACGACGCGGACCTCCGCGACCGCGTCGCCGCGCGCCGCCTCGGCTTCGCCCTCGCCGTGTGCGCCGGTCGTCGTCGGCCAGCCGCGGCCGCGCAGCCGCAGCTTGCGCCCACTCGCGGTGCCCGGGGGCACGGTGAGGTCGACGTCGCCGTCGAAGGTGTGCACCCGCACACTGCCGCCGAGGACGGCGACGTGGTCGGGCACGTCGGCGACGACGTAGAGCGTGGTGCCGTCGAGCCGCCAGTGGGCGTGCGGCGCGTGGCGCACGACGAGCAGCAGGTCGCCACCGCCCGGAGCCTGGCCCCGCAGGCGCAGCTTGGCGCCATCGCGCACACCCGCCGGGATCGTGACCTCGAGGGCCTTGCCGTCGACGCGGACGCTCATCGGACCGCCGTGGAAGGCGCGCTCGAGCTCGAGGGTGAGGTTCGCCGTGACGGCGCGCGGGCGCGGGGCGGCGCGGGTCGACCCTGCGAACGGGTCGTCGCCGAAGTCGCCGCCGAACGGCGAGCCGCCGACGCCGCCGCCGAACAGCGACCGGAAGAAGTCGCTGAAGCCGGCGGCGTCCTCGGGACGGACGTTGCCGTAGAAGGTGGTGCCGCCGCGTGCGTAGCCACCGCCAGGGAAGCCGCCGCCGGCGAACCCGCCGGTGGGCGGGCCGCCCGCCCCGAAGCGGTCGTACACCTTGCGCTTCTCCGGGTCGGAGAGGACCGTGTAGGCCTCGTTGATCTCCTTGAAGCGCTCCTCCGCGCCCGGGTCGTCGCGGTTGCGGTCGGGGTGGTGCTTGGCCGCCAGGCTGCGGAACGCCCGGCGCACGTCCTTCTCGGACGCGTCGCGGGCGATGCCCAGCACCTGGTAGTAGTCCTTGTAGGCAGCCATGTCGTGCTCCCGTGTACCCCGCCGCGCGGCGGGGCGCCCTTCGTCTGCCGGTCAGCGCGTCGCGGTGACCGGCGGCGGCACCCCGGCTACGCCTCCTGGTAGACGACGACGCGCGCGGGCCGGACCAGCCGGTCGCCCTGCACGAAGCCGGCCTCGAACACGGATTGGATCGTGCCGGCCTGGTCGGGCTCGCTGGCAGGGACCGCCATGATCGCCTCGTGGCGATCGGCGTCGAAGGGCTCGCCCACCTCGCCGGTGCGCTCCAGGCCGAGCGCCTCGAGCTTCCGCAGCAGGCCGGCGAGGACGGCCTCCACCCCCGGCACGATCGCGGCGGGGTCGTCGCTCTGCGCCGCCGCGACCAGCGCGCGTGCGAGGTCGTCGTGCACGCTCAGGACCGGCAACACGGCGCCGTCGAGCCCCTGCTGACGCGCGCGCTCGAGCTCGGCCTGCTGGCGTCGCCGCAGGTTCTCCAGCTCGGCCCGCGCCCGCAGGGCCCGGTCCTCGGCCGCCGCCAGCTCGGCGCGCGCCAGCCCGAGCGCCTCGTTGGCGCGCGCGAGCTCGGCCCGCCAGACCTCGACCCC
>JAHYJQ010000253.1 GCA_019429025.1 Trueperaceae bacterium
GCGACGGCTCGCGACGCGAGTTCGGCCACCCGAGGGAGGCAGCGATGAGAACGGCGACCCTCGTGCGCGGCGTGGCGGCGCTCGTGGCGTTGGGCGGTGCGCTGCCGGCGCCCACGTTGGACGTCTCGCCGCGCCGAACGCGGACCACGATCGAGGCTGGAGGGGTGGGGCCACGGGAGCCAGCGCGCAGCGTATTTTTCTGCCGTGAAGGCATGCTAGGGTGAATCGAACCGCCTCCGCCACGACCCCGACCACGGGAAGGGAGCCGACGATGAGCGAGAAGGACGAGAAGGAACTGCGGAAGCAGAGGATGCAGGCGAAGCTCGACGAATGGCGCGCCGAGGCCGACAAGCTCGAGGCGCAGGCGAGGGGTGCCTCCGCGGACGCCCGGCTGAAGCTGAACGAGCGGATCGCGGAGCTCCGGACCAGGATCGATGAAGGCAAGGGCGCGCTGGCCGCCCTCGCGGAGAAGGGCGAGGAAGCCTGGGCGTCGTTCAAGGAGAAGGCGACCGCTACTTGGGACGCGACGAAGGCCGCCTACGAGGAGGGCGTGAGCGGGTCCGAGCGCGAGAAGTAGCCGGCGCGAGAAGTAGCCGGCGCGAGGGCGACGTCCGCCGGCTGCGGGCCCGGCCCCTCCCATTCCATTTCACGTGACATACGCCCTGTCCATCGAAGCAGGAACATGCTTAAGCTTGCCCCGAGACACGGTTGCTGCGGTGAGGGCTGCGCCTGCCGATGCGCCCGGAGTCGATCGGAGGATTCACATGATGGCCAGAAACTTGCTCGCCGCGTTGGTCGCTGCAGCGCTGATGCTCTCGTCCGCCGCGCTCGCGGCCGCCCCCGAGGAACTCGCCTACGAGCTCGACGTCAAGGTCGCCTACAACGGCGAGGATTTCTTCTGGCTGGTCTCCTGGCCGGCCGAGACCCCCTCGCTCCTGCACGACGTGAGCGTCTTCCGCGACGGCCAGTGGGTGCGGGTGAACAGCGGCGGCGTGGTCGGCTCCGAGGACCGCTTCACGATCATGGTCGACCAGGGCACCGTGGCCGGCTTCGGCAACCTCGGCTGCTATGCCACCTGCCACGCGCCCGTGCGCTCGCTCGACACGGCCGTCGGTGGCGACGCGCTGGCCGATCACCCCGCCTACGGCGCCATCGGGCGCAACGACATCCGTAAGTACATCGCCGAGTCGCGCTTCGGCGATCTCTGGTGGGAGACCGCCTGGGACGCCGTGAAGCCGCCCGAGATGCTCGACGACCTGCGCGACCAGGGCGTGTTCCTCGACCTGTGGCACTGGCGCGCCGCGCGCAGCGACGCCATGGGCTTCGCCGACAACCAGTACGTGCTCGAGCACCGCATCAACGACGCCGGCTCCGGACCGAACACCAGCAACTTCGACGGTGCCTCCGGGTTGCCGATCCGCATGTTCGATCCCGAGAAGGTCGGCTTCGCCGCGTTGCGCTTCGACGACCTCCCCAACCTGACGACCGCCGACGTCTACAACCTCACCAGCGAGAACTCCATCCCCTTCGACCCCGACTACGCCTGGCAGGAGGGCGACGTCATCCCGCGGCTCATGATCCGCGAGCCCGCCGGCAGCCGCGGCTCGATCCGCTCCGACGGCCAGTGGGCCGACGGGCGCTGGACGGTCGAGATGCAGCGGGCGATGGACCCGGGCAGCCCGCGCGACGACATCGCCTTCGCGATCGGTCGCACCTACACGGTGGGGTTCGGCATCTTCCGTGACTTCACCAGCACGCGTTTCCACCACATCTCGTACCCGATGAAGCTCGGCGTCGGGACGCCCGGCGCGCAGCTGACCGCCGTCGGCTTCCTCGGCGACCGCCCCGACTGGGACGCCATCCCCTGGACGACGGTCCCCGTCTACTACCCGGCGCAGGTCACGATGGACTGGCTCCTCGGCGAGGAACACCCCGGCTACCTCGAGATGCAGCAGGACGTGGCCAGTTGCGCCGCCTGCCACGGCGCCACGCTCGAGGACGTCCGCTGGCTGTCGCAGGGCTCGATCGACGAGACTGGCGAGTAGGCCCCTCCCGAACGCCGAACGAACGCGCCGCCCCGGAGACCCCGGGGCGGCGTCGACGGAGCGGTCCATGGCGTCCACCCGCCGCGCGCGTGCCTGTAGCTGCCGCCGCTGCGCCAGCAGGGCGCGGCGGTGGTCGAAGTCCGGGTCGTCGAGCGAGCGGCGGATCTCCTCGGGGCGAGTCCGAGCTCGCGGCCGAGCAGGACCTGCTGCAGGCGCGGGAGGTCGTCCTCGTCGTAGACGCGGTAGCCGGCCTCCGTGCGCGCCTTGGGTACGAGGTGGCCGATGTCGTCGTCGTGGTGGAGCGTGCGCGCCGAGACGCCCGCGACCCCGGCGACCTCGCTCACGAGGTAGGTCCGTCGCCCTGCCATGGGGGTCAGTGTGCGGCCTGACGTGGCGTGAGGGTCAAGGGGGGCTCGAGCCCGGGTGCGCGGGGGACGTTGGCCTACCGCAGACCGACGTGAGATCCTTCCACCGGCTACCATCGCGGCATGATCACCCACGACACGCTCGCGGCGTGGCTCGCGAGGCCGGAGGGCGAACGGCTCGAGTTCAAGGAGGCACGGCGAGCCTTCTCGTACCGCGAGGTTCACGAGTACCTCGTTGCTCTCGCGAACGAGGGCGGCGGCCATCTCGTTCTTGGGGTAACGAACGCGATCCCGCGCACCGTCGTTGGGACCGACGCGGTTCGAGACCACGCGCGGCAAGTTCACGAACTGAACCGCCAGTTGGGTCAGCGGGTCGAGGTCACCGAACTCCACGTCCCAGAGGGCCGCGTGGTCGTCATCGGCATCGGCCCAAGACCTGTGGGGCAACCGCTCTCTTACCGTGGCCGCTACCTCATGCGGGCCGGCGAGAGCACGGTCGCGATGACGCCGGACCAGCTCCAGGCCGTCTTCGCGGAGCGCGTAGTGGACCCGTCCGTCTTGTCGATCGGCGGCGCAACCCCTGTCGATCTCGACGCTGCCGCGATCGAGGTGTTCCGGGCATTGTGGGCCGGCAAGACCGAGCGGACGATCGGGCGCGATCGCGCGGCCGAGATTCGTGCGTTCACGCCGTCCGAGGTCGTTCGGCGCGCTGGCCTGGTGATCGAGGATGAAGTAACCCTCGCGGCTCTCGTCCTTCTGGGGCAGGAGCGCGTGATTCGGCGACTTCTTCCCAACCATGAGATCGTCTACGAGTACCGTGACCGACCAGGTTCGATCGAGGCGCGCGTGCGTCGGAACCTGAGAAGGGCCTTTTTCCTCGTCCACGACGAACTCTGGGGGTTGGTCGACGCCCGCAACCCGATCACCGAGATCCCGGCTGGGTTCCTCCGGACCGGTGTGGCCGCCTTCAACGAACTCTCGGTGCGAGAGGCCGTGTTGAACGCGGTTGCCCACCGTGACTACGGACGACCCGAATCGATCTTCCTGCGCCACGATCCGCAGCGCTTCGTGATCGAGAGCCCTGGCGGGTTCCCACCGACCGTTACCCCAGAGAACGTCCTGGATCGGCAGGTTCCTCGGAACCGCTTGATCGCAGAGTCGCTGGAACGCGCCGGGTTCGTCGAGCGTTCAGGGCAGGGCGCGGACATCATGTTCCGAGAAGCGGTCCGCGAGGCCAAACCGCTCCCGTCGTTCGAGGGAACGGATGCCACCAGGGTACGCCTCACGCTGTCGAGTGCGATCCGCGATCCGGAGTTGGTTCGCGCGATGGACGCCATCGTCCGCGAAGACCTCGAGGTGCTGGACGCGCGCGACTTCTTGGTCGTGGACCATGTCGCTCGCGACGGAAGGCCACCGATCGGACTGCAGGGCCGCGTGCAGCGACTCGTCGACATCGGCGTTTTGGAGGCGCGCTCACGAGGCAAGTACGGTCTGTCCCAACGTCTCTACGCCGCCGGCGGGCGCAGGGGTGACGACACTCGTTCCAGGGGACTAGATCGGTTGGCCCAACTCGAGCTCATCATCCAACACCTTCGCCAAGCAGGGGATCAGGGCGCGCCGATCGGGGAGATCATGCAGATCTTCCCACATCTCACGCGTTTCCAGGTGTTCGGCCTGCTGGACCAGCTGCGAAACGAGCGCCGTGCCCACGTTCGTGGCGAGCGCCGGACGGCGCGTTGGTTCGTGGGTGCCGGCGACAGCGGGTCTTGAGCCTCAATCAATGTCCAGGGTCACCACAATCGGACCTCGACTAGCTGCACAGGGACGTGCTTCTGCGTTGCGGGACGCACGCAAACGCCCACAATCGGCGCGTTCTCGAAGCGCATACCGGGCGCAAGCCCGTCAGCCGAGCCGCCGCTTCGACGTTGCCGTGCTCGGCGTGGGCACGTAACGCCTCACGCATGCGGCGGCGTAGGTGCGGCGCCGTCCGCCCTCCCCGGCCACGCGCCCCACCAGGCCTGGAAGCGCCGCAGCTGCGCCGCGACGAACCGTTCCTGGCTCGCGCCGAGCGCGTCGGCCGGATCGACCGGCCGCGCGTACGCCTCGTCGCCCAGGAGCGTTGCCAGGCGCTTGTAATAGAGGACCAGATCGGGCCCCTCGTCGAAGGTCGAGAGCACGTGCAGCGCGTCGTCGAGTTCGCGCGCCAGG